>DASXJE010000055.1 GCA_036497565.1 Mycobacteriales bacterium | reverse complement strand
CGACGACGCGGGTGACCTGCGCGGCGTCGGTGACGTCCATGACCCGGCCGATCACGCTCGAGCCGTCGCCCGTCCCGTGCTCGACGACCTCGCGGACCGCCGTGTCGTCGAGGTCGGTGACAACGATCGCGGCGCCCTGCTCGGCGAACCGGCGCACCACCGCGCGCCCGATACCGCCGGTGGCTCCCGTCACCATCGCGACCCGACCGGACAGCTCGCCGTCACCGGACATGCCGGCAAAGATAGCGGTGCAACCAGGCAACCGGAGCGCCGGTACCGGTCCCCGGGGCGACTCAGCCCGCCGGTCGCGGTTAAGTTGAGCTATGCCACTCGACGGGGTGTACGACCAGAGTCCGGAACAATGGGTACGCGACCAGGTTGCGCTCTACGAGCGCACCGGCGGCGCGGAGGGCAACACGCTGCGCGACCGCGGCCTGCCCATCGCGGTGTTCACGATGCGCAAGCGCCGCAACGGGCACCTGCGCAAGGTGCCGCTCATGCGGGTCGAGCACGACGGCAGATACGCGCTCGTCGCCAGCAAGGGTGGCGCGCCGCAACACCCGGTCTGGTACTACAACCTGCTGGAGCACCCGGAGATCGAGGTGCAGGACGGCCCCGCGCCGTTCGACGCGCGGGTGCGGGAGTTGCACGGCGACGAGCGGACGGAGTGGTGGGAGCGCGCGGTCGCCGCCTACCCGGACTACGCCGACTATCAGAAGCGCACCGACCGCGAGATCCCGGTCTTCCTGGCCGAACCCGTCCAGCCGGCCGCCTGACGCCGCCGTCGATCAGACAGGAGGACGATGGACCAGCTCGCGTTGCAGCAGCTGGGCCGGCAGCCGCTCGACTGGCGGGCCAAGGGGTGGCCGGCACTGCCACCGGGAACCACGGTGGAGCAGTTCGTGGCCGACCGGCCGTCGCTGTTCACCGCCGGCTTCCTGCCCCCCGTCATGGTGCTGCGCGACAGCGCAGTCGACGCCAACGTCGCGACGATGGCCGACTTCTGCGCGACCCGGGGGATGCTCCTCGCCCCGCACGGCAAAACGCACATGGCGCCGCAGCTCGCCGCCCGGCAGCTGGCCGGCGGCTCCTGGGGCATCACGGTCGCCGCTATCAGCCAGGCCCGGGTCTACCGGGCCTTCGGTGTACGACGGCTGCTGCTCGCCAACGAGCTGGTGGACCCGGCCGGGGTGGCCTGGGTGCTGGACGAGCTCGCGGCCGACCCGGACTTCGAATTCTTCTGCTACGTCGATTCGACGGCCGGCGTCGACCTGATCGCGGCGGCCCTCGACGGCGCGCCGGGCTCGAGGCCCCTCGACGTCCTCGTCGAGGTCGGTCCGACCGGCGCCCGCACCGGCTGCCGCACGGTCGCGCAGGCGGTGACGGTCGCCAAGGCGGCGAGCGCGGTGCCACGGCTGCGGGTGTGCGGAGTCGCCGGCTACGAAGGCGGGATCGGGCAGAGCGGGCTGCCCGACGCCGAGACGCTGGCCGCCGTACGGGACTTCATGGGCCTGATCCGCGACGCCGGGCAGGCGGTCGTGCACGCCGACCTGCTCGGCCGCGACGACCTCATCGCCTCCGCCGGCGGCAGCACCTACTTCGACGTCGTCGCCGACGAACTCGGGTCGGGCTGGACAGTCGACCGCGATGTCACGCCCGTCCTCCGCAGCGGTTCCTACCTCACCCACGACTCGCTGCTCTACGCGGAACGGTCCCCGTTCGCCGAACGACTCGACGGCGAGCTGATCGCGGCCCTCGCCGTGTGGGGCACTGTCCTGTCCGTGCCCGAGCCGGGCCTGGCGCTCGTCGGCGGCGGCCGGCGCGACTTCCCGTTCGACAGCGGGATGCCGCTGCCGCAGGTGATCCGGCGGGCCGCCGACGGCACGACCCGGCCCGCCACCGGACTGACGGTGACGGCGCTCAACGACCAGCACGCCTACCTGCGGCTGGACGACGACGCCGACGACGTACGCGTCGGCGACTGGATCCGGTTCGGTATCTCGCACCCGTGCACCGCGTTCGACAAGTGGTCGCACATCGCAGTCGTCGACGACGAGGACCGGGTCGTCGACTGCGTCCGCACGTTCTTCTGACAGACCTACGACGAAGGGACGTCCCACCATGAGCATCCGCGCCGTACACACCGACAAGGCGCCGAGTCCCAAAGGCGCCTATTCGCAGGGCGTGGTCGCCAACGGATTCCTCTACACAGCGGGCTTCGGCCCGCACGACCCGGTGAGCGGCCAACTCGTCGGAACCAACGCGGCCGAGCAGACCGTTCAGGTCCTCACCAACGTGCAGGCGGTCCTGGCGACCGAGGGCCTCGACCTGTCCGACGTCGTGAAGACGACGGTGCACCTGCACGACCTCGACTCCGACTTCAAGGACTTCAACGCCGCCTACGAGAAGGCGTTCAGCGAGCCCTATCCGGTGCGCACGACGGTCGGCTCGCGGCTGGCCGGCATTCTCGTCGAGATCGACGTCGTCGCCGCGCTCCGCTCGGCGGGCTGAGCGCCGCATGTTCGACACCGTGCTGCGTGGCGGATTCGTCCTCGACGGCTCCGGCGGTCCCACCTTCCGGGCCGACGTCGGGGTGTCCGACGGCCGGATCGCCGCCGTCGACCCCGACGGCCGCGATCGGGCGGACGCCCGGCGGGAGGTGGACGTCGCCGGCCTGGTGGTGGCACCGGGATTCATCGACATGCACGCCCACTCCGACCTGCAGATCCTGGCCAACCCGGAGCACCGGCCCAAGGTGACGCAGGGCGTGACGCTCGAGGTGCTGGGCCAGGACGGGCTGAGCTACGCGCCGATCGACGACGACGTGCTCCCCCAGCTCCGCCAGGTGATCGCCGGCTGGAACGACGACCCGGCCGACTTCGACTGGTCGTGGCGGTCGGTGGGCGAGTACCTCGACCGGCTCGATCAGGGCATCGCCGTCAACGCGGCGTACCTGGTGCCGCAGGGGACGCTGCGGATGATGCACCTCGGCTGGGACGACCGCCCGGCCACCGACCGGGAACTCGACGCGCAGCGCACGTCGTTGGACGCCGCGCTCGGGCAGGGCGCCCTCGGCATGTCCTCCGGTCTCACCTACCCACCCGGCATGTACGCGCCGACGGACGAGCTGGTCGCGCTCTGCGAGGTCGTCGCCCGACGCGGCGGCTACTACAGCCCGCACCACCGCAGCTACGGCATGGGCGCGCTCGACGCCTACGCCGAGATGATCGACGTCTCCCGCCGGTCCGGCTGCCCGGTGCACCTCACCCACGCCACCATGAACTTCCCGGTCAACCACGGCCGCGCCGGCGAACTGCTGGCCCTGCTCGACGACGCGATCAGCGACGGGGTCGACGTCACGCTCGACAGCTACCCCTACGCCGCGGCCTGCACCACCCTGTCGTCGCTGCTGCCGAGCTGGTCGACCCGCGGCGGCGCGGAGGCCGTGCTGGCCCTGCTCCGCGACCCGGCCGGTCGCGAACGCATCCGCGTCAGCATCGAGGAGACCGGCTCGGACGGGAGCCACGGGGTGCCCGTCGACTGGGACACCGTCGTCGTGGCCGGTGCCCGCAACCCATCGTTGGCGCCGTACGTCGGCCGGTCGATCGCGGCCATCACCGCCGAGGGCGGACGCAAGGCCTACGACGTCTACGCCGACATCCTGCTCGAGGACGAGCTCGGCACCACCTGCGTGCTCGAGGTCGGCGACGAGGACAACGTGCAGACGATCATGCGGCACCCGGCCCACATGGTCGGCAGCGACGGGATCCTGGTCGGCGCCCGGCCGCACCCGCGCGCCTGGGGCACCTTCCCGCGCTACCTCGGCCACTACGCGCGTGAGCTCGGGGTGTTGGCCCTCCCCGAGGCCGTCGCGAAGATGACCTCCCGACCGGCCCGCCGGCTGGGCCTGGCCGACCGGGGCCGGGTCGAGCCGGGCTGCGTGGCCGACCTCGTCGCGTTCGACGCCGACCAGGTCGCCGATCGGGCGACCTACGCCGACCCCAAGCAGCCGGCCGCCGGGCTCCCCTATGTGATGGTCAACGGCACCTTCGTGATCGACGACGGTCGACACACGGGCGCCTTGCCCGGGCGCTCGGTCCGGGCCGGAGCCGCCTAGGCTTGGCCGGTGACCATCGAGACGGACTACCGGCTCACCCAGTACGCGCACGGCGGCGGCTGCGCCTGCAAGATCCCGCCCGGCGAGCTCGAGGACGCCGTCGCCGGGCTGATCGGGTCGGCCGGGCCGGTCGATCCGGCCGGCGAGCTGCTGGTCGGCCTCGAGGACGGCGACGACGCGGCGGTCGTCCGGCTCCCGGGCGGTCTCGCGTTGGTCGCCACGACCGACTTTTTCACTCCGGTCGTCGACGACGCCTACGACTGGGGCCGCATCGCCGCCGCCAACGCGCTGTCCGACGTCTACGCGATGGGTGGACGCCCGGTCGTGGCGGTCAACCTGCTGGCCTGGCCGCGGGAGGTGCTGCCGTTCGACCTCGTCCGCGAGGTGCTGCGCGGCGGCCTCGACGTCAGCCGCGCCGCCGGCTGTCATCTCGCCGGTGGCCACAGCGTCGACGACCCCGAGCCGAAGTACGGGATGGCGGTCACCGGTGTGGTCGACCCCGACCGGATGATGCGCAACAACTCGGGCCGGGCCGGTCTGCCCCTGTCGCTGACCAAGCCGCTGGGGCTCGGCGTACTCAACTCCCGGCACAAGGCCACGGGCGAGGTCTTCCCGGAGGCGGTCGAGACCATGACCACCCTCAACCGCGACGCCGCCGAGGCGGCCGTGGCCGCGGGCGTCGTCTGCGGCACCGACGTGACCGGCTTCGGCCTGCTCGGCCACCTGCTCAAGCTGGCCCGGGCAAGCAACGTGACGGCCGTCATCGATGCGGCCGCGGTGCCCTATCTGGACGGGGCGCGCGAGGCGCTGCTCAACGGCTTCGTCAGCGGCGGCACGCGGCGCAACCTCGCCTGGGCCGCCCCCGACTCCGACCTGTCCGCGGTGGACGAGTCGGAGGCGCTGCTGCTCGCCGATGCGCAGACGTCGGGGGGCCTGCTGCTCGCCGGCGAGGTGCCCGGCGCCCCTGTCATCGGGGAACTCGTGCCCCGCGGCGACCGCCTCGTGGTCGTCCGCTGACCGGTCAGCCCTTGACGGCGCCCGAGGTCAGCCCGCGCACGTAGTAGCGCTGCAACGCGACGTAGAGAATCACGCACGGCACCATCGCGATGACCGCGCCGGAGACGAGGTAGCCGAAGTTCACCTGCCCATAGGTGCCGCTCTCGACGTTGAGCAGCGCCACCGGCAGCGTGATCCGGCTGTCCTGCGTGATGAAGGTCAGCGCGCCGAGGAACTCCGTCCAGGCGAACAGGAACGCGTAAAGCACCGTCGTGGCGATGCCCGGGACGATCAGCGGCCGCAGCACGTGGAACAGCGTGGTCATGATCCCCGCGCCGTCGACGTAGGCCGAGTCCTCGAGCTCCTTGGGGATCTGCAGGAACGTGTTGCGCATGACGAAGACGCCGAACGGCAGGTTGAACGTGGTGTAGAAGAGGATCAGCCCGACCAGGCTGTTGGTCAGGTGCATCGCGTTCAGCTCGAGGAACAGCGGCGTCAGGATGGCCTGGAACGGCACCATGAGCGTGACGATGATGAGCGCGAAGACGATGCCGGCGCCGCGGAACCGGAACCGGCCGAAGCCGTATCCGGCCAGCGTCGACAGCGCGGCGGTGAGTACGGCGGTGCCGATCGCGACGATCAGGCTGTTGCCGACGTAGCGCAGGATGTGGACGCTGCCGCCGATGAGGCCGCGGTAGTTCGCGAAGGTCAGGCTGGTGAAGTCTTTCCAGGTGGGGGCGGCGGTCACCAGGTCGGGTGCCTGGAAGGACCGGAACACCGCCCACGCCAGCGGCAGCACGAAGATGACGCTGAGGATGATCCCGACGGCGAGGTACGCCGCGAAGCCCCGGCCGTGCGGCTCTTTCATGCGCCGGCGGGCGACTCCCCGGTCTGCGGTGACGCTGGCCATCATGCCTCCGAGGTGTCGTCGCGCAGCAGGAAGAACTGCACCGCGCTGATCACGCCGACCACGATGACGAGGACGATCGACAGTGCCGTGGCTGCTCCGACGTGCAGTTGCACGAACGCCTTCTGGTAGATCCACATGACGACGGTGGTCGTGCTCACCCCAGGCCCGCCCTGGGTGAGGATGAAGAACTGGTTGAACGCGAGGAACGAGCCGATGATCGAGAGAATCAGGCTGAGCGCGATGGTACGGCGCAGCAGCGGAAGGGTGATCCGGAGCTCCTTGTCCCACCACGAGGCGCCGTCGACCTCGGCCGATTCATAGACATCGCGCGGGATCCCCTGCATCCCGGCCATCAGCAGCACCATCGTCAGGCCAGAGGCGTACCAGACCACCAGCACGCACACCGCGGCGATGGCGAGGTTGGTGCGCACCAGCCACGCGGTCGTCCCGTCGGTGAGGCCGACCTTCTGCAGCACGAAGTTGACGGCACCGGAGTTGGGCTGCAGCTCGAGCAGCATCATGAAGCTCTCGGTCGCCAGTCCGACGACGAAGGGCAGAAAGAACGCCGTCCGGAAGAAGGTCGAGCCGAACCGGTTGGCGCGCACCAGGGCGGCGAGGCCGTAGCCCACGAGGAAGATGGGCACCGTGACGATCCCGGTGTAGAGCAACGTGAAGAGCACCGAGTGCAGGAAGACCGAGTCCTTGGGGATGGACGCGTAGTTCTCGACGCCGACGAAGTGGTAGGGGCCGATGAGCGGCCAGTTGGTGAGCGAGATGTAGACCGCGAACCCCAACGGGAAGAGCACGAACGCGGCGACGAAGAGGAACGCCGGGCTGACCAGGGCCATACCGACACCGGGTCGGGAGGTCAGCGACTTCCGCCGCCGGGCCGATTCACGCCGCGCGGGTGCGCTACGCGCCTTCGTGGCCGAGAGCTGCGTCACCGCCCACCATCACCTTTCCGAGTCCGGAGCTGTGCAGATCGCATCTCGCACCGCCTACGATTCGGCCTGTTGCAGGGCGTTGGAGAACGCCGGCTGGGCCGCCTTGAGCGCGCCGTCGATGTCGCCGTCGAAGACCGCCTGCGTGAACATCGTCAGCCACGGCCCGCCCGGCTGGTTGAACGTCACGTTGTAGGCGATCGTCTTGGGCGCGTATCCGTTGCGCAGCGACGACAGCGCGACCGCGTTGAACGGGTACTTCTTCTTGTACGCCGGGGTCAGGACGTCCTCCCGGATCGGCTCGAAGCCGCCCTCCGGCGCGAGCGCCTGCTGCTTCTGCTGCAGCGCGAACTTGACGAACTCCCACGCCCCCGACGCGTTCTTCGACCCCTTCGGGATGCCGAAGTTCGCCCCGCCGTCGAAAGTGCTGTATTTCCCGTCCGGGCCCGGGAGCGCGGTGACCCCGATCTGCTTCTGGAAGGCGGGTGTCGCGGCACCCATCACGGTCCCGTAGCCGGCGGGGAGGATGCCGATCTTGCCGGCCAGGAAGTCCTGTCCCCAGGTGGCGCCGGTTTCGGTCTGCGACTCGGGTGCGGCGAGCTTCTGCGCCCACAGCTGGTGGTAGAGCGCCAGGGTGCGCTTCAACGGCGTGTTCCCCGTGATGTGCGCGGTCTGCTTGCCGGGCTCGCCGTTGAGCAGATAGGTCTTGGTCGCCCAGACGTCGGGAAGCATGGTGAAACCGAGGCAGCCCTCGCAACGCCCGGCGAAGGAGAAACCGTAGGTGCCGTGCCCGAGCGCGGTGATCTTGCGCGAGTCGGCGAGGATCTGCGCGTAGGTCGTCGGCGGCTTGTCCGGGTCGAGACCGGCCTTCTTGAACAGCGTCTTGTTGTACCAGAGCAGCGACACGTCGGCGACGTACGGAGCGCCGTAGTAGTGGCCGTGATCGGTGGTCAGGTTGAGGTGACCCGGGCTCAGCTTGTCCTTGAACGGCAGCTTGTTCACCAGCGGCGTGAGGTCGGTGAACGCCTGGTTGTAGATGAACAGCTGCGAGTTGATGTCGTCGACACCGACCAGGTCGGGCACCGACCCGCTGCGGATCGCGGTCGCCAGCTTCGTGACGTACTGCGTGTCCTGGACCGGGGTGAGCACGACCTTGAGGTGCTTGTGGGTCGCGTTGAACTTGTCGACCACCAGCTGGCCGAACGTCGAGGTGGTGTTGCGGTCCCAGAAATGCACCACGCCGGTCGCGTTGTCGCCGAACCCGGGCGCGTTGACGTCCGGGCCGCTTCCCTCGGTGCCCGATCCGCACGCGGCGAGTACGCCGGCCGCCAGGGCGACCACCGCCGACAGCGCGGCCCGGCGTCGTCTCATCGGCGCGGCGTCCAGACGCGCATCGGGCCGAGCTCGCGGTTGGCCCAGGCGAAGTACGGCACCGCCGTCAGCCGGACCGGTTCGGAGAGTCGCGGCTCCTCGACGGCCGCGCGGTAGAGCGGGGCTGCCGGATCCGCCCGGCGTACCGTCCGCCCGGTCGTCTCGACCACTGTCACTCCGCCGAGGAGGTCCTCGCGGTGCACCTCGGTGAGCGGAGCGTCGTCGAGCAGGAGGTCGTCGACGACGACGCCGTCGGGCTGGTCGGTCTGCTCGAAGCAGTAGACGAGCGGCCCGCGCTCGATCGCCACGCAACCCCGGACGTCGGTCCGCTCGTCGGCGACCGTCCGCCGCGGGGGCATCGGCAGCGTGAGCATGACCCGGTCGCCGCTGCGCCATTGCCGCTCGATCCGCAGGTAGCTGCCCGGCCGCGGCTCGTCGCCGACGTCGGCACCGTTGACCGAGACCTGCGCACCGGCACACCACGCCGGCACCCGCAGCGAGAGCGCCCACGGGCGGTCGGGGGTCTCGCGGATCCGCACCTCGACGCGGCCGTCCCAGGGGTAGTCGGTGGCGACGTCGAGCGCCACGGGTGCCGCACCGACCGCCGCCCGGATCTCCCCGGCGGCGTACTGGTGCAGCTGCACTCCGGCGTCGTCGGTGCTCGCCAGGTAGGTGTCGAGCGACGACAGCAGGCGCATGATGTTCGGCGGGCAGCAGGCGACGTTGAACCACGGCCGCCGCCCGTACGCCGGGTTGCGGCTGTCGTTCTTCTCCGCGTCCGACCGCAGCTGCAGCGCGTTGACGTAGAAGAACTCGCTGCCCCGCAGCGAGATGCCGGCGAGGAAGCCGTTGAACAGGGTGCGTTCGATCAGGTCGGCGTAGCGCGCCTCCCCGGTGGTCAGCAGCATCCGCCAGCTCCAGTGGATGCTGCCGATTGCGGCGCACGTCTCGCAGTAGCCCCGGTCGGCGGGCAGCTCGTACGGGTCACCGAACGCCTCGCCGTCCCAGCGGGAGCCGAGTCCGCCGGTCAGGTAGGTCTTGGAGCCGGTCATGCTCTCCCACTGGCGCACCAGCGCGTCGACGAGCGCCTTGTCACCGGTCTCCGCGTAGACGTCGGTGGCGCCGGCGGCCAGGTACATCGCGCGTACGGCGTGTCCCTCGACAGTGGTGGCCTCGCGGACCGGCACCCGGTCCTGGAAGTAGCTCGAGTCGCGGACCGGCCTGATCAGGCCGTGGCCGCGGGCGTCGATGAAGTAGCGCGCGCTCTGCAGGTAGTCGCGCCGCCCGGTGAGCCGGTAGAGCTCGACGAGGGCGGTCTCGACGACCTCGTGGCCGTCGAGTTCGTTCAGCCGGTCGGTGCCGAACGTCTGCCCGATGTAGTCGGCGAAGCGGGTCGCGACCCGCAGCAGTTCCTCCCGTCCGGTGGCCCGGTACTGCGCGACGGCGGCCTGGATGAGGTGGCCGGCGCAGTAGAGCTCGTGCCCGAACGGCAGGTCGGCGAAGCGGTCGGTGTCGCCGCGGGTGACCTGCACGAACGAGTTGACGTAGCCGTCGGCGGCCTGCGCATCGGCGACGACCGCCGTCACGTCACGTTGCCACCGCGCGAGGGTCTCCGAGGGGGCCCGACCCTGCTCCCAGGCCACCGCCTCGAGCCACTTGTAGACGTCGGAGTCCTGGAACACCGGACCGCGGTAGGTCCCGTCGCCGGTCCCCGCGGCCAGCCGGAGGTTGTTGATGTTGCCGGCCTCGCGCAGCTGCCGCTCACCCTCGGGGATCGTCACGTCACGGTTGACCTGCTGGCGCTGCGCCCACAGTCCGGAGGCGATCCGCGCACCGCCGAGCGGCAGCGGGCGGAGGACCACGGGCGCGTCCGCGGTCGGGTCGACCGGCCCGGCGGAGGCCCGGTCGGCTGCCTGATTGCTCTGCACGCTGTTGTGTCCCCCTCGGACCAGCGGCAGCCGCACGAGCGGTGCGGATGCCGGGACGGAAAACGGTTGCGTCGAGGGACCATAGGCGGTCGGCAAAGGGCGGTCAACCCCGCAATTCACACCGGCGGGAAGCCGCTCTGGGGCGGCAGTTCGGCCCATCGGGCATACTGGTGACCGCAGTTCGCCGAACCGGGCAAAGGTTTGCCGTGCCGGCCCGCTGCGGTGCCGGCGCCCGGACGGCTCGGGTGTCCGATCGGGCCGGGCGGGCCCTAAGGTGAGCGCCGGGCATCGGGCCCGGCCGAGCCCGCGGACCGGGTTCGGATCACCGGACTGAGGTAAGGGTGAGCCATGGATCGCTACACCGTCGGAGTCGACTTCGGCACGCTGTCCGGCCGCGCGCTCGTCGTCCGGGTCGGTGACGGCGCCGAGATGGGTACGGCGGTCTCGGACTACGCGCACGCTGTGATGGACGACCGGCTGGCCGCCACCGGAGCGGCGTTGCCGCCCGACTGGGCGCTGCAGGATCCGGACGACTACGTCGAGGTGCTGCGCACCGCCGTACCGGCCGCGATCGCGGACAGCGGGGTCGACCCGGCGGACATCGTCGGCATCGGCGTCGACTTCACCGCGTGCACCGTGCTGCCGACCCTGCGCGACGGCACCCCGCTGTGCCGGCTGCCGGACCTGGCCGACCGCCCACACGCCTACCCGAAGCTGTGGAAACACCACGCCGCGCAGCCGCAGGCCGACCGCATCAACGCCCTCGCCCACGAGCGCAAGGAACCCTGGATCGGCCGGTACGGCGGCCGGATCTCCTCCGAGTGGGAATACGCGAAGGGCCTGCAGCTGCTCGAGGAGGACCCCGAGGTCTATGACCGTGCCGAACGGTGGATCGAGGGCACCGACTGGATCACCTGGCAGCTGTGCGGAGTCGAGACCCGCAACGCCTGCACCGCCGGCTACAAGGCGATCCGGCAGGACAACCGCTACCCGTCCAAGGACTACCTCGCGGCCCTCAACCCGGCGTTCGCCGACTTCGTCGAGGACAAGATCGACCATCCGCTGTCCTCGCTCGGCGACCGGGCCGGCGGGCTGACCGCGCAGGCCGCGGCGTGGACCGGACTGCCCGAGGGCATCGCGGTCAGCGTCGGCAACGTCGACGCCCA
>DASXJE010000054.1 GCA_036497565.1 Mycobacteriales bacterium | reverse complement strand
TCCCGCAGGTCGGTGCCCGGAGTCTTGCCCGACTGCGCCTGCAGCGAGGTGATGTCGAGCAGGTCGTCGGAGAGCTGGAACGCCGTCCCCACCACCTCGCCGTAACGCTGCAACGCCTCGATGACCGACCGGTCGGCGCCGGCGAACATCGCGCCGAACCGGGCCGAGGTCGCGATCAGTGACCCCGTCTTCTCCGCGACCACCCGCAGGTAGTGCTCGACCGGGTCCGCCCCCTCCTCCGGCCCGACGGTCTCCCGGATCTGCCCGGTCACGAGCCGCTCGAACGTGCGCGCCTGCAGCCGCACCGCCTCGGGCCCGAGGTCGGCGAGGGTGTCCGAGGCCCGGGCGAAGAGGAAGTCGCCGGTCAGGATGGCGATCGTGTTGGTCCAGCGCGTGTTGGCCGACACCGCGCCCCGCCGCACGTCGGCCTCGTCCATCACGTCGTCGTGGTAGAGCGTGGCGAGGTGGGTCAGCTCCACAACCACCGCGGACGGGATGACGCCGGGGGCGTCCGGGTCGCCGAAGTGCGCGGCGAGCAGCACCAGCAGCGGCCGGAAGCGCTTGCCGCCCGCGACGACGAGGTGGCGGGCCGGCTCGGCGATGAACGGCGCGTCGGTGTGGACGGCAGCGGCCAGCCGCTCCTCCACCCGGTCCAGCCCGGCCCGGACCGACTTCGCCAGGGCAGGATCGGCAAAGTCGAGATCGGCCGCGCCCGGGCCGTTCACGGGTATTCGGTCACGGTTATCGGCTCACCTAAGAGACGAAGTGGGCAGCCTTGTCGGCCACGTCCAGAATGCTCTGCGGCAGGATACCCAAGAAAATCGTCACGGCGACGCTCACCGCGAGCACGGCACCGGTGAACGCGCTCGGCACCGCGACCGTCGGGCCGTCCTCGGCCGGGTCGGAGAAGTACATCAGCACTACGACACGCAGGTAGTAGAACGCCGCGACGGCGCTGGTCACCAGGGCGATGACGACCAGCAGGCCGAGACCGGAGTCGATGCCGGCCTTGAAGATCACGAACTTCGCGATGAAGCCCGAGGTCAGCGGTACGCCGGCCAGCGACAGCATGAAGACCGTGAACATCCCGGCCACCAGCGGCGACCGCTTGGCCAGGCCGGCCCATTGCGACAGGTGGGTGGCCTCGCCCCCCGACGTGCGCACCAGAGTCACGATCGCGAACGCGCCCACTGTGGAGAAGCCGTAGGCGAGCAGGTAGAACAGCGTGCCCGACAGCCCGGACGGGTTCAGCGCGATCACGCCGACCAGCAGGAAGCCGGCGTGCGCGATCGAGGAGTAGGCCAGCAGCCGCTTGATGTCGGTCTGGGTGAGCCCGAGGACCGCCCCGACGACCATCGAGATGACCGCGATCGCCCACATGATCGGGCGCCAGTCCCACGTCGTGCTGTTGAAGGCGACGTAGAAGATCCGCAGCAACGCGCCGAACGCCGCGACCTTGGTGCAGGACCCCATGAAGGCGGTCACCGGGGTCGGCGCGCCCTGGTAGACGTCCGGCGTCCAGGTGTGGAACGGCGCCACGCTGGCCTTGAAGAGCAGGCCGACGACGAGCAGCCCGAGGCCGATCAGCAGAAGCGTGTCGCCCTTGCCGGTGCCGCCGGCCGAGGCCAGGATGCCGCTGAGGCTGACCGTGCCGGCGTAGCCGTAGAGCAGGGCGAGGCCGTAGAGGAAGAACGCCGACGCGAAGGCGCCGAGCAGGAAGTACTTGACCGCGGCTTCCTGCGACAGCAGCCGGCGGCGACGGGCCAGGCCGGCGAGCAGGTAGAGCGGCAGCGAGAGCACCTCCAGCGACACGAACATCACCAGCAGGTTGTTCGAGGCCGGGAAGAGCATCATGCCGCCGAGCGCAAAGGTCATCAGCGGGAACGCCTCGGTCTGCACCCGCCGCGCGGTGGCCAACGCCCGGTCGGCGCTGCTGCCGACCGTGACGGCCGCCTGCGCGACGAGGGCACTGCCCGCGGAGTCGAGCGACCGCTCGGCGAGAAGCAGCACACTGATCAGCCCGAGGCCGGCGAGGGTGCCGTCGATGAACAACGCCGGGCCGTCGATGGCGACCGCATTGGCCGCCGTCAGCTCGTGCCGGCCGGCCAGCAGGATCGACGCGACGAGGGCCGCGATGCAGGCGGCGGAGGCGAGCACGACCTGCAGCCCGCCGCGCCGGTCGCGCGGCACGAAGGCCTCGACCAGTACCCCGAGGCCCGCCGCACCGAAGACGATCAGCACGGGGGACAGCCCGGAGTAGGAGATCGAGGGGGCGGTGAAGCCGCCCGCCGCCAATGCCACGCCGCTCACTTCTTGCCTCCGGACACCGCACTGGGTGCGGGATCGGTCTTGCCCACGTCGTGCAGGGTCGCCTTCACCGCGGGGTTGATGACATCGAGGACCGGCTTCGGGTAGACGCCGAGGAAGAGGATGAGAACGAGCAGCGGTGCGACCGCCCAGGCCTCCCGACCGGTCAGGTCTTTGAAGTGCCGCACCTTGTCCTGCGTCGGGCCATGGAACACCCGCTGGTACATCCACAGCACGTAGAGCGCCGCGAAGATCATCCCGATGGTGCCCAGCACCGCGTAGGTGCGGTGCACGGTGAAGGTGCCCAGCAGGGTGAGGAACTCGCCCACGAAGGTGGACAGGCCCGGCAGCGCGAGCGCGGCCAGCCCGGCGAAGAGGAAGACGCCCGACATCCACGGCGTCACCTGCCCGACGCCGCCGTAGTCACCGATGAGCCGGCTCTTGCCCCGGGTGATCAGGATGCCGACGATGATGAAGAGCAGGCCGGTCGCCAGCCCGTGGTTGACCATGTAGAGCACCGCGCCGGAGCCGCCCTGCGACGTGAAGGCGAAGACGCCCAGCGCGATGAAGCCGAAGTGCGCTATCGAGGTGTAGGCGACCAGCCGTTTCATGTCGCGTTGGCCGACCGCGACGATCGCGCCGTAGAGGATCCCGATGACCGCTAAGACCAGGACCAGCGGCGCGAAGTAGCGCGACGCGTCCGGGAAGAGCGGCAGGCAGTAGCGCAGGAAGCCGAAGATCCCGACCTTGTCCAGGACGCCGACCAGCAGTACGGCGCCGCCGATCGGCGCCTCGGAACCGGCGTCGGGCAGCCAGGTGTGGAACGGCACCAGCGGCGCCTTGATGGCGAAGGCGAAGAAGAAGCCGAGGAAGAGCAGCTTCTGGTAGCCCGGGTCGACGTTGCCCACCAGCTTGGCGAAGGCGAACGAGTGGCTGGGGCTGGCGAAGTACAGCGTGATCACCGCGGCCAGCATCACCAGGCCGCCGAGCAGGCTGTAGAGGAAGAACTTCATCGCGGCGTACTGCCGGCGCGGCCCGCCGAAGCCGCCGATGAGGAAGTACATCGGCACGAGCATCGCTTCGAAGAACACGTAGAAGAGGAAGACGTCGGTGGCCACGAAGACCCCGACCATCATGACCTCGAGCGCCAGCAGCCAGGCGAAGAACGCCTTCGGGCTGCGGTTGCCCGGCGTCTCGTCGTTCCAGGCCGCGATGACGACCACCGGCAACAGCACCACGATGAGCAGCAGCATCACCAGCGCGATGCCGTCGATGCCGACCGCGAAGCTCACCCCGAAGGGCTTGATCCACGAGTAGGACAGCGTGCCCTGAAAGCGCGGGCCGGACGGGTGGTACTGCGCCGCGACGATGATCCCGACGACCAGGGTCGCCAGCGTGAAGGCCAGCGTCAGCTGCTTGATCGCCTTCTCCCGGGCGGAGGGCAGCACGGCGACGGCGACCGACCCCACCAACGGGACCGCACCCAGTGCTATCAGCCAGAAGCCGCTCACCCGAACCTCACAGCCAACAGTGCTCCCACCAGGATTACCGAACCGCCGAGCATGGACAGTGCATAGGAGCGTACGAAGCCGGTCTGCAGCCGACGCAGTCGCGCCGAGCTGCCGCCCATGGTCGCGCCGATCCCGCCGACCAGGCCGTCGACCCCGCGGTTGTCGAAGAAGACCAGGGCCCGGGAGAGCCACTCCCCCGGCCGGGCGAAGACCGTCTCGTTGAACGCGTCGCCGTAGAGGTTCCGGCGGGCCGCGATCGTGACCGGGGAGACGTGCGCCGGGGCGGTCTCGGGGATCTCCGCGCGGAACGCCACGATCGCCGCCGCCACGCCCAGGGCCGCCACGACCACGATGATCACGGTCAGCAGGGTGCTGTTGATCAGGTCCGGGCCCTGCGCCGTCGACTCACCGAGCACCGGCGCGAGCCAGTGCTCGAGGGTGCCGCCAACGGCGAGCAGGCCGCCGGCGAAGACCGACCCGAACGCGAGCACGATCATCGGCCCGGTCATCACCGATGGCGACTCGTGCGGGTGCGCGTCCGCCGCCCACCGCCGCTTGCCGAAGAAAGTCATGATCATCAGCCGGGTCATGTAGAACGCGGTGAGGCCGGCGCCGATCAACGCGGCCGTGCCGAGCAGGGCACCCGAGGTGCCGCCCTTGTTGAACGCCGCCTCGATGATCTTGTCCTTGGTGAAGTAGCCGGACAGGCCGGGGAAGCCGATGATCGCCAGATAGGCCAGGCCGAAGGTGACGAAGGTGATCGGCATGACCTTGCGCAGGCCGCCGAAGCGCCGCATGTTGACCTCGTCGTTCATCCCGTGCATCACCGAGCCGGCGCCGAGGAAGAGCCCGGCCTTGAAGAAGCCGTGCGCGAGCAGGTGCAGGATGCCGAGCGCGTAGCCCGCCGGGCCGAGCCCGACGGCGAGGAACATGTAGCCGATCTGGCTCACCGTGGAGTAGGCGAGCACCTTCTTGATGTCGTCGTAGGCACAGCCGACGACGCAGCCGTAGAGCAGGGTGAGCGCACCGATGATCGTGACGACGGTGCGGCCGTCCTGGGTGATGTTGAAGATCGGGTTGGACCGGGCGATGAGGTAGACGCCGGCGGTGACCATGGTTGCCGCGTGGATCAGCGCCGACACCGGCGTCGGGCCCTCCATGGCGTCCGGGAGCCAGCCCTGCAGCGGGATCTGGCCGGACTTTCCGCAGGCACCGAGCAACAGCAGCAGCGCCATCCCGGTGGCCGCACCGCCGGAGAGCTGGTGGGCGCCGCCGAAGACCCCGGCGAACGACGTCGTACCGAGGGTGGCGAACATCAGGAAGATCGCCAGCGTCAGGCCGACGTCGCCGACGCGGTTCATGATGAAGGCCTTCTTCGCCGCCGTCGCCGCGGCCGGCTTGTAGGTCCAGAAGCCGATCAGCAGGTAGGACGCCAGGCCGACGCCTTCCCAGCCGACGTAGAGCGAGAGGTAGTTGTTGCCGAGGACCAGCAGCAGCATCGCCGCGACGAAGAGGTTGAAATAGGCGAAGAAGCGCCGACGCAGCGGGTCTTCCTTCATGTAGCCGAGCGAGTAGATGTGGATCAGGGATCCGACACCGGTGATCAGCAGGACGAAACACAGGGACAGCTGGTCGACCCGGGTCCCGAAGTTGACCTGGAAGCTGCCGACCGGGATCCAGCTGAAGAGGTTGGTGTCGATACTGCGGCGGTCGGCGGACAGCCCGAGGTCGTTGACGAAGAGCGCGAGGCCGTAGAAGAAGCAGACGATCGGCACCGCGACGCCGAGGATGTGCCCCCACTTGTCGCCGCGCCGCCCGACCAGCATCAGCACCGCGGCCGACGCCAGCGGCAACGCGATGAGCAGCCAGGAATACTGCTGCAGCCCATCGGTCGCCGGGTGCGCCACGATGCCGGCAGCGTCGACCGTTCGGCCGGCGAGGAAGTTCACGACCGCCTATGCCTTCCTAGTACTTGAGCAGGTTCGTGTCGTCGACCGAGGCCGAGCGACGCGTCCGGAAGATGGACATGATGATGGCAAGCCCGACCACGACCTCGGCCGCCGCCACCACCATCACGAAGAACGCCATGATCTGCCCGTCGAGCGAGCCGTTGATCCTGGAGAAGGTGACCAGCGCCAGGTTGGCGGCGTTGAGCATCAGTTCGATGCACATGAAGACGACGATCGCGTTGCGGCGTACGAGGACGCCGACGGTGCCGATCGAGAACAGCACCGCGGACAACAGCAGATACCAGGTGGGGCTCATCGGCGGTCGTCTCCTTCCAACTCGCGCCGGCTCGGGGCGAACTGTTCGATCTCGGCGTCCTCCGCGGTCTTCATGACGCTGGACTCCGCGGTGGTGCCGTCGGGCAGCAGCGCCCGGCGGGCGACCGAGTCGCCGAAGGCGTAGACGCCCGGACCCGGCTTGGGCCCGGGGTAGCCGCCGCCGCGCAGCGACTGCCGCGACAGGTCCCGCTGGGTGCGCCGCTCGGCCGGGTCGCGTTCGACGTTGCCGAGGACCATCGCGCCGACCGCCGCGGTGATCAGCAGGGCGCTGGTCAGCTCGAACGCGAGTACGTAGTTGTGGAAGAGCAGTCGCGAGATGGCCGGCAGGTTGCCGACGGCGTTGGCCTTGTCCAGCCCCACCGCCTGATTGCCGTCGAGGGCGCTGGAGATCGCCGCGACCAGCATCGCGGCGAGGCCGAGACCCAGCAGGACCGCCGCCACCCGCTGGCCGCGCAGGGTCTCCACGAGCGAGTCGGAGTTGTCCCGCCCGACCAGCATCAGGACGAAGAGGAACAGGATCATGATCGCGCCGGTGTAGACCACGATCTGGACCAGCCCGATGAACGGCCCCTGCTCGAGGACGTAGAACACGCCGAGCGAGAACATCGTGGTGACCAGGAAGAGCGCGGAGTGCACGGCGTTCTTGGCCAGCACCATGCCCAGTGCGCCGATCACCCCGATCGGCCCGAGGATCCAGAAGAGGATCGATTCGCCCGGCCGCATCTGCTGACTGGCGGTCAGCGCAAGCACGTGCCCGGTCATCGGAGGACGCTCCCCGCCACTGTCCAAAACCCACTAGTAGTGGGTTTTGTCCGCGGCGCCGGCGGTTGGAGGGCCGGGGTCATCGGTCGACCTTCTTCGTCGTGGCGTCGGTCGTGGTGGGCGACTGCCGGGCCCCGGTGGTCGCAGGATCCTGGACCTCCTCGATCGGGTCGCCCTCCTTCTCCGGGTATTCGGCGCCCGCCGAAGCTCCGGGGTCCTGCATCGCGCCGACGTAGTAGTCCTTCTCGTCGTCCCCGAGCCTCATCGGGTGCGGCGGCTGCTCCATCCCGGGCAGCAGCGGGGCGAGCAGGTCTTCCTTGGTGAAGATGAGGTCGCGCCGGTCGTCGTTGGCCAGCTCGTACTCGTTGGTCATCGTCAGCGACCGGGTCGGGCAGGCCTCGATGCACAGCCCGCAGAAGATGCAGCGCAGATAGTTGATCTGGTAGACCGCGCCGTAACGCTCCCCGGGCGAGAAGCGGGCCTCATCGGTGTTGTCGCCGCCCTCGACGTAGATCGCGTCGGCCGGGCAGGCCCAGGCGCACAGCTCGCAACCGACGCACTTCTCCAGCCCGTCGGGGTGGCGGTTGAGCACGTGCCGCCCGTGATAGCGCGGCGCGGTCGCCGTACCGGCCTCCGGGTACTGGATCGTCGCCTTCTTCTTGAACATCGTGGCGAACGTCAGGCCGAAGCCCTTGACCGAATCAAGCACGGGAACCCTCCCCCCGATCGTCCGGAGCGTCGTCGCGACCATCGTGGGCGGTGCCGGATTCGTCGCCGCCGCCGGCCTGCAGCGCGGCCGACGCCACCGCCAGTCGCGGCGACGGCGGTACGACGAGGTCCATCGGCGGCACCGGGAACGGCGACTCGCCGGGCTCGTCGTGCTCCTCGACCGGCAGCTTGCGCTGCGGCCAGAAGCCGAACACCAGCAGCAGCACCGCGGCGCCGATCCCGACGTAGACCAGCAGTTGGCGCAGGTCGGTGCCGCTGGAGCGCACGGCCTGCACCGCGGCCACGGCCAGCAGCCACACCAGGCTGAAGGGCACCAGCACCTTCCAGCCGAGCTGCATCAGCTGGTCGTAGCGCAGCCGGGGCAGGGTGGCACGCAGCCAGATGAAGATGAACAGCAGGGTCAGCAGCTTGGCGATGAACCACAGCAGCGGCCACCAGCCGTGGTTGGCCGAGCCCCACAGCGAGATCGGCCAGGGGGCGCGCCAGCCGCCGAGGAAGAGCGTGGTGCACAGCGCGGAGACGCCGACCATGTTGACGTATTCGGCCAGGAAGAACAGCGCGAACTTCAGCGACGAGTATTCGGTGTGGTAGCCACCGACGATCTCGCCTTCCCCTTCGGGGAGGTCGAACGGCAGCCGGTTGGTCTCGCCGACCGCGGAGATGAAGTAGATGATCAGGCTCGGCAGGAGCGCCAAGCCGAACCACAGGTGGGCCTGCGACGCGACGATGACGCTCGGCGACAGCGACCCGGCGAGGATGAAGACCGCCGCGAGCGACAGGCCCATCGCGACCTCGTAGGAGATCATCTGTGCCGCGCTGCGCAGGCTGCCGAGCAGCGGATAGGTCGACCCGCTCGCCCAGCCGGCGAGCACGATCCCGTAGACGCCGATCGAGGAGCAGGCGAGCACGAGCAACACCGCGGTGCCGAAGTCGGTGAGCTGCAGCGGCGTGATGTTCCCGGCGATGCTCACCAGCGGCCCGAACGGGGTCACCGAAAACGCCAGGAACGCGGGGATCGTCGAGATCACCGGTGCGATGAAGAACACCGGCTTGTCGACCATCGTCGGGATGATCTCTTCCTTGAGCGCGAGCTTGAACCCGTCCATCAGGGTCTGTAAGAGGCCGAACGGGCCGATCCGGTTGGGACCGAGCCGGAACTGCATGAAGCCGATGACCCGGCGCTCGAGCCAGATGGTGAGGAGGGTCATCACCACCAGGAAGATGAAGACCACGATCACCTTCACGATCACGAGCCAGATCGGCTCGGATCCGAAGGCGAAGTTGACCGGATTCACCGGGCACCTCCGGTCGTGCGGATGTCGACAACGGCTCCGGCGTCGACCCCGAGGGTCGCCCGCACGGTGGAGCCATCCGAGTTGGTGGGCAGCCAGACCACCCGGTCGGGTAGGTCGGCGACGAGCAGCGGGAGCGTGACGCTGCCCCGGTCGGTCGAGACGGTGACCGCTTCCCCCGGCAGGACGCCGATCTCGGCGGCGGTACCGGCCGAGAGCAGCACCCGGGACCTGCGGGCGGTGCCGGCCAGATGCTTCTCGCCGTCCTGCAGGCTGCCGAGGTCGAGCAGGTGGTGCCAGCTCGCCAGCACCGCCTGCCCCGCCCGCGGAGCCGGTACGGCGCCCGCGGCATAGTCCGGTGCGGCCGGGACCGGTGTCTCGGTGACCGGAGAGATGGCCAGCTCGCGGCGTATCTGCTTGGTGGTGGCGAGCCCCAGCTCGACGTCGAGCTCCTCCGCGATCGTGTCGAGGACACGGGCGTCGCTGAGCGCGCCGACGTAGTGGACGGTCTCCTCGAACGGGCGGAACCGCCCCTCCCAGTCGAGGTAGCTGCCGTCCTTGTGCACGGCGGGCGCCACCGGCAGGACGACGTCGGCCTTTGCGGTCACCGTCGAGTGCCGCATCTCGAGGCTGAGCACGAAACCGGCTGCGGCGAGCGCTTCCTCGGCGAGCGCCGGGTCGGGCAGGTCGCGGGTGTCGACCCCGCCGACGACGAGCGCGGCGAGCACCCCGTCGCGGGCCGCCCGCAGGATGTCGTCGGTGTCGCGGCCGGGAGCCTCGGGCAGGTGGGCCTCCCAGACCAGCTCGAGTTCGTGCCGCGCGGCCGGGTCGGCGACGAGCCGGCCACCGGGCAGCAGGGTGGGCAGGGCACCGGCCTCGACCCCGCCCCGCTCACCGGCCCGCCGCGGCACCCACGCCAGGCGGGCACCGCTTTCCGCGGCCAGCCGGGCGACCCGGGACAGCGCACCCGGGACCGTCGCCAGCCGCTCGCCGACGAGGATCACGGCACCCTCGCCACGCAGGGCGGTGGCGACGTCGGTCTGATCGCCGCCGGAGTCGGCGAGCGCGTCGAGGATCTCCGGCTCCACCCCGGGGGCACAGCGCAGCAGCGTGCCGCCGCACTTGGTCAGCCCCTTGGTGGTGAACGGCGCGATCGCGAAGATCCGGGCGCCGCGCCGGCGGTTGGCCTTACGCAGCCGGAGGAAGACGATCGGCGACTCCTCCTCCGGCTCGAAACCCACCAGCAGCACGGCCGGCGCGTTTTCGAGGTCGGTGTAGGTGACGCCGCCGGTGATCGGTGCGTTGCGCACCACCGAGGAGGCGAGGAAGGCGAGCTCCTCGTCCGAGTGCGGCCGGGCGCGCATGTCGATGTCGTTGGTGCCGAGCGCCAACCGGGCGAACTTGCTGTAGGCGTAGGCGTCTTCGTTGGTGAGGCGGCCGCCCGGCAGTACGCCGACGCCGCCGGAGTCGCGAGCCTCCCGCAGTCCCTCGGCGGCGCGCTCGAACGCCTCCGGCCAGGACGCTTCGGCGAGTTCGCCGTCCTCGCCGCGCACCAGCGGCCGCAGGATCCGGTCACTTTCGGAGGCGTAGGTGAACGCCCACCGGCCCTTGTCGCAGTTCCACTCCTCGTTGACCTCCGGGTCGTCCCCGGACAGCCGGCGCATCACCTTGCCGCGCCGCCAGTCGGTGCGCTGCGCGCAGCCGGACGAGCAGTGCTCGCAGACGCTCGGCGTCGACACGAGGTCGAACGGCCGCGACCGGAAGCGGTACGACGCACCAGTGAGCGCCCCGACCGGGCAGATCTGCACGACGTTGCCGGAGAAGTAGGACTCGTAGGGCTCGTCGGCGTAGATCGCGACCTGCTCGAGGGCACCCCGCTCGAACAACTCGATGAACGGGTCGCCGGACACCTGTGCGGAGAACCGGGTGCACCGCGCGCACAGCACGCAACGCTCGCGGTCGAGCAGCACCTGCGAGGAGATCGCGATCGGCTTGGGGTAGGTGCGCTTGACGTCGTGGAACCGGGTCTCGACGGACCCGGTCGACATCGCCTGGTTCTGCAGCGGGCACTCGCCACCCTTGTCGCAGATCGGGCAGTCGAGCGGGTGATTGATGAGCAGCAGTTCCATCTGGCCGCGCTGCGCCTTCTCGGCGACCGGTGAGCTCAGCTGGGTCTTGACCACCATCCCCGGGGACACAGCGGTCGTGCACGACGCCGCCGGCTTGGGCATACCCCGCCCGTTTCCGACGTCGGTCACCTCGACCAGACACTGCCGGCAGGCGCCGACCGGGTCGAGCAGCGGGTGGTCGCAGAAGCGCGGGATCTGGATCCCGATCTTCTCGGCCGCGCGGATGATCAGCGTGCCCTTCGGTACCTCCACCTCGAACCCGTCGATGGTGAGGGTGACGAGATCTGGACGCGACGGTGCCGCGGACTTCTCGGGCGCAACGGTCATGTCAGTGGGCCCCAACCAGCGTGGACTCCTCGGCGAACGGACAGCCGCCGCCCTCGTAGTGGGCGACGTACTCGTCCCGGAAGTACTTGATCGACGACGTGACCGGGCTGACCGCCCCGTCGCCGAGCGCGCAGAACGACCGGCCCAGGATGTTCTCGGACAGGTCGAGCAGCGTGTCGATGTCCTGCTCGCTCGCCTCGCCGCGTTCGAGCCGGTCGTAGATCTGGACGTACCAGAAGGTGCCCTCGCGGCACGGTGTGCACTTGCCGCAGGACTCGTGGGCGTAGAACTCGCACCACTTCTTCACCGCGCGTACGACGCAGTCGTTTTCGTCGAAGATCATCAGCGCACTCGTGCCGTTCATCGAACCCGCCTTGACGACGGAGTCGAAGTCGAGCGGCAGGTCGAGGTGCTCGGCGGTGAACAGCGGCGTCGAGGAGCCGCCCGGCGTCCAGAACTTCAGCTCGTGGCCGTCACGGACGCCGCCGGCCATCTCGAGCAGTTCGCGCAGCGTCGACCCCATCGGCGCTTCGTACTGGCCCGGCCGGGTGACCCGGCCGGACAGGGAGAAGATGCTGGTCCCGGGCGAGCCCGCCGGACCCATCTGCTTCCACCAATCGGCGCCGCCGAGCACGATCGACGGCACGCTGGCGATCGTGCCGACGTTGTTGACGACGGTCGGTGAGGCGTAAAGGCCGTGGGTGGCCGGGAACGGTGGCTTGAGTCGCGGCTGCCCGCGGTAGCCCTCGAGCGAGTCGAGCAGCGCGGTCTCTTCACCGCAGATGTAGGCGCCGGCACCGGAGTGCAGGACGACCTCGCAGTCGAAGCCGGAGCCGAGGATGTTGGTGCCGAGATAGCCGGCGGCGTAGGCCTCGTTGATCGCGTTGCGCAGCCGACGCTGCGCGTGCACGAGCTCACCACGCACGTAGATGAAGGCCTGCCGCGCGCGCACCGCGTAGCAGGTGATCGCGATGCCCTCGATCAGCGAGTGCGGGTCGTACATCATCAGCGGCGCGTCGCGGCAGGTGCCCGGCTCGCCCTCGTCGGCGTTGACGACGAGGTAGTGCGGCTTGGCGTCGTTCTGCGGGATGAACTGCCACTTCATCCCGGTGACGAATCCGGCTCCCCCGCGCCCGCGCAGGTTGGACTCGCGGACGAGGGCGATCAGCTCGTCCGGCTGCGCGGTCAGCGCCTTGCGCAGACCGCGGTAGCCCTCGAGCTCTTCGTACGTCGACAGGGTCCACGACCGCGGCGACATCCAGCGCTTGGTGAGGACGGGAGTCAGCGGCACCTCACTTGCCTCCCTCGTCCTCGGTGGAGATCGGGCTGTCCGGGTCGTAGGACGGCGCGGTCTCGCCGCGCTCGGCCGCGAGCCGCGCACCGACCAGGGTCGGAACTCCGGCCGGCCCTTCGTGCACGGCCTCGGCGTTGTTCTCGTCGAATCCGGCCAGCTGCCGGGAGATCTGCCGGAAGGTGCACAGCGGCGCGCCGCGGGTCGGGTGCGGGCGCTGGCCGGCGCGCAGCTCGGACACCAGCTCCTTCGCCGACGCCGGGGACTGCTGATCGTAGAACTCGTAGTTGACGGTCACGACCGGCGCGTAGTCACAGGCGGCGAGGCACTCGGCGTGTTCGAGGGTGATCGTGCCGTCCTCGGTGGTCTCGTCGTTGTGTACGCCGAGCTCCTGCTGCAGTGCAGCGAAGATCTCGTCGCCGCCCAGCATCCCGCACAGCGTGTTGGTGCAGACACTGACCAGGTAGTCACCGGACGGGCGGCGCTTGTACATCGTGTAGAAGGTCACGACCGCGCCCACCTCGGCCTTCGTCAGGCCGAGCATCTCGGCGCAGAACCCGATGCCCTCGGGGCTGACGTAGCCCTCCTCCGACTGCACGAGGTGCAGCATCGGCAGCAGCGCCGAGCGCGGTTGCGGATACCGCGCGATGATCTGCGCGGCCTCCACCCTCGTCTGTTCCGTCAACGCCATGAACCGCGCACCTCTTCTGCCGCTCCTACTGCTTCTGCCGCTGTCGCCGCTGTCCTGTTCCCATGATCGTGATCGGAAAAAGCCGCGAAACGCCGTACGGATCCGATCACGATCATGGAGAGGGGGGTGGGCGGGGTGGTCTGGGTCACCGGTCGCACCCGCCCATCACCGGGTCCAGGGAGGCGATCGACACGATGGCGTCGCCGATCATGCCACCCTCGACGAGGGTGCCGATCGCCTGCAGGTTGATGAAGGAGGGCTCCCGCACGTGGATCCGGAACGGACGCGTGCCGCCGTCGCTGACCACGTGGTAGCCGAGCTCGCCGCGGGGTGACTCGATCGGCGAATAGACCTGGCCGGCCGGCACCCGGAATCCCTCGGTCACCAGCTTGAAGTGGTGGATCAGGGCCTCCATCGACTGGCCCATGATGTGCCGGACGTGGTCGAGGGAGTTGCCGAGGCCGTCGGCGCCGAGCGCGAGCTTCGCCGGCCAGGCGATCTTCTTGTCCTCGACCATCACCGGTCCGGGCTCGAGCCGGTCGAGCGCCTGCTCCACGATGTTGCAGGACTCGTGCATCTCGCGCATCCGGATGAGGTAGCGGGCGAAGCTGTCCGCGGCGGTCTCGACCGGGACCTCGAACTCGTAGTTTTCGTAACCGCAGTAGGGCTGCGTCTTGCGCAGGTCCCACGGCAGGCCGGCGGCCCGCAACATCGGGCCGGTGACGCCGAGCGCGATGCAGCCGGGTACGTCGAGGTAGCCGACCTCCTGCAGCCGCTTGTAGAAGACCGGTTGGCCGGTGAGCAGCCCGTGGTAGAAGTCGATCCGCTCGCGCAGGTAGGGCAGCAGCTCCCGGATCTTCTCCTCCGTGCCCGGCGGGAAGTCCTGGGACAGGCCGCCCGGCCGGACGTAGGCCATGTTCATCCGCAGGCCGGAGGCCATCTCGAAGATGTCCAGGATCCGCTCGCGGTCCATGAAGCCGTCGGTCATCGGCGTGGTCGCGCCGAGCTCGTTGCCGCCGGTGGCGAGCCACACCAGGTGGGAGGAGATCCGGTTGAGCTCCATCATGAGCACCCGGATCGTGGTGGCGCGTTCCGGAGCCTCGATCCCCAGCAGCTTCTCCACCGCGAGGCAGTAGCCGGTCTCGTTGAAGATCGGCGACAGGTAGTCGGCGCGGGTGAGGAAGGTGACCGCCTGGGTCCACGTGCGGAACTCGGTGTTCTTCTCGATGCCGGTGTGCAGGTAGCCGATCACCGGGCGGGCGTCGGTGACGGTCTCGCCCTCGATCTCCAGGGCGATCCGGAGTACGCCGTGGGTCGACGGGTGCTGCGGACCCATGTTGACGACGAGCCGCTCCTCGTCGATCGGGTCGCCGCTGGCGCCGAACAGCTCGTCCCAGTCGCCGCCGGAGACGTTGTAGACCGGGCCCTCGGTGGTGTTGCGCGAACTCGCGTAGGCGTCGGAGGTCGGGGTGCTCATCGGTAGGCCCTCCGTTCGTCCGGCGGCGGGATCTCGGCGCCCTTGTATTCCACCGGCACACCGCCGAGGGGGTAGTCCTTGCGCTGCGGATGCCCTTCCCAGTCGTCGGGCATCAGGATCCGGGTCAGCGCCGGGTGACCGTCGAAGATCACGCCGAACATGTCGTAGGTCTCCCGCTCCTGCCAGTCGGCGGTCGGGTAGACCGCGGTCACGCTCGGCACGTGCGGGTCCTCCACCGACGTCGCGATCTCGAGCCGGATCCGCCGGCGGTAGGTCATGGACGTCAGGTGATAGGTCACGTGCAGCCGGTCGACCTGGTCCTCGTAGTCCACTCCGGACACGCTCGAGCACAGCTCGAAGCGCAGGCCGGGGTCGTCGCGCAGGGTCTGGCAGACCTCGGCGATGCGGTCCTTGGCGATGTGGAAGGTGATCTCCCCGCGGTCGATGACGACCCCGCGGATCGCCTCCGGAAACCGTGGGTAGGCCTGCTCGAGGGAGTCGGCGACCTCGTCGAAGTAGCCGCCGTACGGGCGCTCGGTGCGGCCCGGCACGACCTCCTTGCGGACCAGGCCGCCGTAACCGCTGGTGTCCCCGGAGCCGTCGACGCCGAACATGCCCCGGCGCGGGCGGCCGGGCACCGGCGTACCCGAGGTGTCGGCGTATTCCTGGATCTGGCCCTTGGGCTGGTCCGGGGTCTCCGGCTGCTTCTCGTCGCTCACTTGTCGGCCTTCCCCGGCAGACCCAGGATGTTGCGCTTGCCGTAGGCAATCGACGACGGGGTCGTGCCCGGCCGCGGGTGCACCGGACCCGCGGCGGCCAGCTCGGCCTTGCGGCGGGGGCCTAGCGGCTCGTGCATGATCTTGTCGTGCAGCTTGAGGATCGCGTCGAGCAGCATCTCCGGTCGCGGCGGGCAGCCGGGGAGGTACATGTCGACCGGGACGACGTGGTCGACGCCCTGCACGATCGCGTAGTTGTTGAACATGCCGCCCGAGGAGGCGCAGACGCCCATCGAGAGCACCCACTTCGGCTCGGGCATCTGGTCGTAGAGCTGGCGGAGCACCGGCGCCATCTTCTGGCTGACCCGGCCGGCGACGATCATCAGGTCGGCCTGGCGCGGGGTGGCGCTGAAGCGCTCCATGCCGAAGCGCGCGATGTCGAAGCGGGACCCGCCGACCGTCATCATCTCGATGGCACAGCAGGCCAGGCCGAACGTCATCGGCCACATCGACGCCTTGCGGGTGTAGTTGACCACCTTCTCGACGGTGGTGAGCAGTACGCCGCTAGGCAGCTTTTCCTCGAGTCCCATGGCAGCTTCCCTAGCTCCAGTCCAGCCCGCCGCGCCGCCACACGTAGGCGTAGGCGATGAACACCGTGCCGATGAACATCACCATCTCCACGACCCCGAAGATGCCCAGCACCTTGTTCGCGACGGCGTACGGATAGAGAAAGACGATCTCGATGTCGAAGACGATGAACAGCATCGCGGTCAGGTAGAACTTGACCGGGAAGCGACCCCCTCCGACCGGCTGCGGGCTCGGCTCGATCCCGCACTCATAGGCGTCGTACTTCGCCCGGTTGTAACGCTTCGGCCCGGTGAATCCGGTCAGCGTGACCGAGAACACGGCGAAGGCGCCGGCCAGCAGAAACAGCACCAGGATGGGGATGTACGGGGTGAGTGTCATCCCGGGGTCACCCTCCTCATCAACCGCATCGCAAACGGATTCACAGTAGAGCGTGGGCAGGGCCACACTTGCACCGCCCCGGCGGCGTATCCAACGGGAACGATCATGCGGCCGGCGCCAGTCTGGTGAGGGCGTTGATCACGCGGTCCATCGCGTCGCCGCCCCGAGGGTCGCTCAGGTTGGCGAGCAGCTTGAGCACGAACTTCATCAGGGTCGGGTGCGGCAACCCGTGCCGGATGCAGACCTTCATCACGTTGGGGTTGCCGATCAGCTTCACGAACAGCCCGCCGATCCGGTAGTAGCCGCCGTAGCTGTCCTTCAGCAGCTGCGGATAGGCCTGCAGCGCCCGCTCCCGGGCGGCCGGCGTCGACCGGGCCAGAGCCTGCACGATCGTCGCCGCGGCCAACTCGCCGGACTCCATCGCGTAGGCGATGCCCTCGCCGTTGAACGGGTTGACCACCCCGCCGGAGTCACCGACCAGCAGCATCCCGTCGCGGTAGTGCGGGGTGCGGTTGAAGCCC
This sequence comes from Mycobacteriales bacterium, assembly GCA_036497565.1. Classification (NCBI taxonomy): domain Bacteria; kingdom Bacillati; phylum Actinomycetota; class Actinomycetes; order Mycobacteriales; species Mycobacteriales bacterium. The sequence continues at coordinate 22,907 of DASXJE010000054.1, read as the reverse complement.
ATCGGCAGCCCGCCGCCGCGCACCGGCCCGGTCGCGTTGTCCTCGACGAACCCCCACTCCGCGGGCAGCCCGTCGAGCCAGCGGGCCAGCAGCCCGCGGTAGTCGGTGTTGCCGAAGGCGCCGGAGCTGTTGAGGATCCCGAGGCCGACATTGGACGTCCCGTCGCCCATACCGAAGATCCAGCCGTAGCCGGGGAGCAGCGCCTCGCGGCCGTCCGGACGGCGGTCCCACAGCTCCAGCCATGACTCGAGGTAATCGTCGTCGTGGCGTGGGCTGCGGTAGTAACGGCGTACGGCGACGCCCATCGGCCGGTCGTCGCGCTTGGCGATGCCGAGGGAGAGGGCGAGCCGGCCCGAGACGCCGTCGGCGGCGACGACCACCGGGGCGCGGTAGGTGACCGGGGTCTTGTCCGGGCCGACGGTCGCGTGCACGCCGGCGACCCGGCCGTCGTCGTCGCGGACTACGCCGGTGGCGGTGGTCTCCTCCTGCAGCCGGGCGCCGCTCTTCTGGGCCCGGCGTACCAGCATCTCGTCCAGCCCGGCGCGGGTGCGGGTGAGGCCGTAGTCGGGGAAGGTCGCGAGGTCGGGCCAGGGCAATTCGAGCCGCAGCCCGCCGCCGATGACCCGCAGGCCCTTGTTCTGCAGCCAGCCCGCCTCGGGTGAGGTGTCGATACCCATCGTGACCAGCGCGCGCACCGACCGCGGGGTCAGGCCGTCGCCGCACACCTTCTCGCGCGGGTAGGCCGACTTCTCCAGCAGCAGGACGTCGGCACCGGCCTGGGCCAGGTAGTGGGCGGTCGCCGCGCCGCCCGGTCCCCCGCCGACGACGAGCACGTCGGCATCGGCGTCGGCGTACCGACGCGGCGGCGCGGGAGGGACTGTCACGACGGTTCCCTGGGGTGGTCGGCCGGTTCAAACACCGCTTGTGAATGTCTTCACTAACTCGATGCTTGAGTGTACGACCGCCCCCGGTTAGCCCACTCGCGGGCCGGGCCATGCTCCGCCGGGCGGCCCAGGTGACCCGGACGGCGTCGGCCGGGTGCTCCTGGTCGGGCTGCTGTGGTCGGGCGGGCTAGGCGGTCGGGCCGTCGGTCGGCGGCTGGCTCGCCGGCGGCTCGTAGCCGTTGCTGTGGCTGCCGCCACCGCTACCCGGCTGGTAGCCGCCGCTGCCCGGCTGCTGGGTCGACTTGGTGATCATCTCGTCGGCCTTCTGCCCGGCCTTGGTGATCTGCTGGTGGTACTTGCCCTTGGTCTTCTCGTCGACGAACGAGCCGGCCTTGTCGACGGCGGAGCGCACCTGGCCCTCGCGCTCCTGCATGATTTCCTTGAACCTGTCGGCGAACCCCATCGTGTTCCTCCGTCGTCTGTGGGCTAGGGGTAGCTCCCGACCGTACGGGTCGGACGACCTGGTCGCCATCATTGATTTCCGATCATCGAGTTGCGTGGTGCAGCGCGACGATCCCGCCGGTGAGATCGCGCCAACGGATCCGCTGCCAGCCCGCTGCGGCGATCCGCTCAGCCAACTTTGCCTGGTCCGGCCAGGCCCGGATCGACTCGGCGAGATAGACGTAGGCGTCCGGCGCGCTGCTGACCCGGCGGGCGACGAGGGGCAACGCCCGCATCAGGTATTCGTCGTACGCCGTGCGGAACGGCGCCGAGGTCGGATGGCTGAACTCGCAGACGCACAGCCGTCCGCCCGGGCGGGTGACCCGGGCCAGTTCGGCGAGCGCGGCGTCGACGTCGGCGACGTTGCGCAGGCCGAAGGAGATGGTGACCGCGTCGAAGACGCCGTCGGCGAACGGCAGCGCCAGCGCGTCGCCGGCGACCATCGGGACCCCGCGCTCCCGGCCGGCGCTCAGCATGCCGAGGGAGAAGTCGCAGGCGATGACGGTCGCGCCGGAGCGGGCCAGGGTGACCGTGGACACCGCCGTACCGGCCGCGAGGTCGAGCACCAGTTCCCCGGGCTGCAGGTGCAGCGCCTCGCCGGTGAGCCGCCGCCAGTAACGGTCCCGGCCGAAGGACAGCACCGTGTTGGTGAGGTCGTAACGGCGCGCGACGCCGTCGAACATCGCGGCGACGTCGTGCGGGTCCTTCTGGAGCGAGGCGCGGGTCACCGGGCCATTGTCGCCGTACCTCTGTGGCGCCCGGCACGCCGGCCGCAGCCCCTGCCCAAAACCCACTAGTAGGGGGTTTTGGGCACCTGGTACGGCGTGGCGCGGACCAAAACCCACTAGTAGTGGGTTTTGTCCACCGGGCGCACCAACAGAAAGTCACTGCGGCCGGTCGGTCCCACCTCGCCGGCCGGGGTCCGTACGCTGGGCCGGTGAGCGCAGTGCCCGGGCTCGCCCCGACCATCGTCCGCACCCGAGCGATCGCCGACCCGGGTGCGCTGTCCGACCGGCTCCCCGAGGAGCCGGTGCTGTCGTGGATCCGCGACGGCGAGGGCATCGTGGGCTGGGGAACCACCGCGCGGCTCGACCTGCCTGGTACTGAGTTCGCGATCACCGCCGAGTCGTGGTGGCGTGAGCACTGCCAGTCGCTGCTCGTCGACGACGCCGTACGGCTGCCCGGCACCGGCCCGGTGGCTTTCGGCAGCCTGGCCTTCGACGCCCGCACCGCTACGTCGACCCTCGTCGTCCCCCGCGTCGTCCTCGGCCGGCACGCCGGTCGGGCCTGGCTCACCACCTTCGACGAAGCGCCCGCCGCCATCCCGCCGATCTCCCGGCCGCACGCTCCGCACCGGGTCAGCTACGCCGACGGCGCGCTCACCGCGACCGAGTGGACCGGCGCGGTGGCCGAGGCGGTACGCCGGATCCGGGCCGGCAAGCTCGACAAGGTCGTGCTCGCCCGCGACCTGCTGGCGACGACCCTCCTTCCGATCGACGTCCGGTTCCTGATCGCCCGGCTCGCCGAGCACTACGCCTCGTGCTTCACCTTCTCCGTCGACGGAATGGTCGGCGCCACACCGGAACTACTGGTCCGGCGCATGGGCGACCGGATCGAGTCGCGAGTCCTCGCCGGCAGTGCCCGACGCGGACCGGGCGGCGACGACCTGCTGCGCTCCGACAAGGAGCGCAGCGAGCACGAATACGCCGTGCGGTCGGTCGTCGACGTGCTCGCCAAATACTGCGACCCGCTCGACGTCCCGGCCGTGCCCTCCCTCCTGCGCCTGCCCAACGTCGTACACCTGGCCACCGACGTCTCGGGCACCGCGAGCAGCGACGCCACCTCGCTGGCGCTGGCCGCGGCCGTCCACCCGCCGGCCGCTGTCTGCGGTACGCCGACCGACGTCGCCCTCGATCTCATCCCGGAACTGGAACGGATGGACCGCGGCCGTTACGCCGGGCCGGTCGGCTGGGTCGACGCCGCCGGCGACGGCGAGTGGGGCATCGCGCTGCGTTGCGCCGAGGTCAGCGACACCCGGGTCCGCATGTTCGCCGGGTGCGGCATCGTGGCCGACTCCGACCCGGTGCGCGAACTCGCCGAGACGCAGGACAAGTTCGTCGTCATCCGCGACGCCCTCGAGGCCCACACCGTCGCTGTGCCCACGCACTGATCGGCGCGTCGGCGGCGCGTCGCCGTCACGCGAGCGCCGCGCCGACCGCCGCCCGGAGTTCCTGCTGCCGCGACCGGGTCGGCCTGCGGTCGACCACCGCCTCGACCACCTGCACCCCGTCCGGCCGCGACCCGATCGCCGCCCGCAGGTCCGCCGTCGTCGACACCCGCCGGTACCGGGTCCCGCTCGCCGCGCACAGCGCCGCGAGGTCGACGCCGTGCGGCGTCCCGAAGACGCGTTCGAACGAAGCCCCGTGGCCCGGCTCGCCGGGTTCGAGCAGCCCGAAGATCGCACCGCCGTCGTTGTTGACCACCACGACCGTCAGGTCCGGACGCGGCTCGTCGGGCCCGAGCACCAGACCGTTGGCGTCGTGCAGGAAGGTCAGGTCGCCGATCAGGGCGTACGCCGGCGTACCCGGCGATTCCCGCTGGTCGGCGAGGGCGGCACCGAGCGCGGTGGAGACGGTGCCGTCGATGCCGGCCACACCCCGGTTGGCCACCAGCCGCACCCCGGCCCGCGGCGCCGCGGTCAGCCCGACGTCGCGGATCGGCTGCGACGACCCGAGCACCAGCAGCGCCGGCTCCGGCACCTCCCGGAGAAGTTCGCGGCCGACCTGCAGTGCGGTCAGCTCCGGCTCGGCGTCGAGCGCCTCGTCGAGTGCCTTGCGGGCGAGTCCGTCGGCCTGCTGCCAGCTCTGCAGCCAGTCCGGGTCCGCCGACGATCCGACCCGGGGCGCGCTGCGCCGTACGGCCCGCACGTTGCCGCCCGGCGCCGGCCAGTCGGCCCGCTCGGAGACCACCTCGACCGACACGGCGGGGTCGGCGAGCAGCCGCTGCACCTCCCGGAAGAGCGTCGGCCGTCCCCAGCACAGCACCCGGTCCGGGCGATGCCGGCCGAGAAACGCCGCGTCGCCGAGCAGCCAGACGCCCGCGGAGATCAGCGTCGGCGCGGCGCAGCCGGCGCCGGCGGTCTCCACGACCAGCGGCCAGCCCAGCTCGGCCGCGCAAGCCGCAGCGGCGGCGTCGGGGACCGCGGCGACCACCAGCCCGCGCCCGGCGCCGTCGTACGCCGCCTCCTCCGGCGCCGGCCGGGTCGCGGCCACCGCCGTCCACGGCCCGCCGTCGGGTCGTCCGGTGAGCGGCTCGCACCAGTCGCCGTCGTCGTCCGGGAGCAGCGGCTCGCGCACCCCCAGGTTGAGATGTGCCGGACCCGGTCGGGTCGGATCGCGCATCGCCGCGACCGCCCGGCACACCAGCGTCCGCCAGTACCCCACCTGACCGGTGCGCCGCTCGGGTACGCCGACCTCGTGGAACATCCGGACCGCGTCGCCGTAGAGCTTGAGCTGGTCGACGGTCTGGTTGGCTCCGACGCCGCGCAGTTCCGGCGGTCGGTCGGCGGTGAGGGCCAGCAGCGGTAGGCCGGCGTGCGCAGCCTCGAGGATCGCCGGATGCAGGTTGGCGGCGGCGGTGCCCGAGGTACAGACCACCGGCACCGGGCGGCCGGACCGCGCGGCCAGGCCGAGGGCGAGGAACGCCGCCGACCGTTCGTCGATCCGCACGTGCAGCCGGAGCCGGCCGGCCGCGTCGGCGTCGTGCAGGGCGACCGCGAACGGCGCGCTGCGCGAGCCCGGCGCGAGCACCGCCTCCCGGACTCCGCACCGTGTCAGTTCGTCGACGAGGACCCGGGCCAGCGCGGTCGCCGGATTCATCGCATCGCCCCGGCGCAGGCGGCGAGCCGGTCACGCCACCACGTGACCCGGTCGGGCGGGGCGGCGAGCTCGGCGAGCAGGTCGGGGTCGGGCTCGACCGGACCGACCGGCAGTGCGCCGTCGACCGGGAGCAGCGGGCGCCGGGTCACGTCGCGGGCCAGCAACGACCCGGTCCCGAGCCCGCAGGCATAAGGCAACTCGGGCAGCGCCGCGGCCAGCGCCACACCGGCGGCCAGTCCGACGGACGTGTCGACGGCCGACGACACCACGCACGGCAACCCGCAGGCCTCGGCGACCTCCAACGCCCGACGTACGCCGCCGAGCGGAGCCACCTTGAGCACCGCGACGTCCGCGGCGCCGGCGACCGCGACCCGCAGCGGATCATCCGCCCGGCGGATCGACTCGTCGGCGGCGACGGGGACGTCGACCCGGCGGCGGACGGCGGCTAGTTCGTCGAGACCGCGGCAGGGCTGCTCGACGTACTCCAGCCCGTCGGCCGCCCGGTCGAGTTCCTTGATGGCCGTGATCGCCTCGTCGACCGACCAGGCGCCGTTGGCGTCGACCCGCACCCGCCCTCCGGCGGGCAGGGCGTCGCGGACCGCGGCCACCCGGGCCACGTCGTCGGCGAGCGGCTGGCCCGGCTCGGCGACCTTCACCTTCGCGGTACGGCAGCCGCCGCCGGCCCGCACGATCTCGGCCGCGCGCTCGGGGCCGACCGCCGGAACGGTGACGTTGACGGGCACGCTTTCGCGCACCGGCTCCGGCCAGTCCGCGCGGGTCGCCTCGCGCGCGGCCCGCAGCCAGGGGACGGAGGTCGGCACGTCGTACTCGACGAAGGGCGCGAACTCCCCCCAGCCTCCTGGGCCCCTCAGGAGCATCGCCTCGCGGACGGTGATTCCGCGGAAGCGTTCCCGCATCGGCAGCGACACCACATGGACGTCCACTGTGGACATCCATGCATCCGTCGTCATCGACGCTCCTTAGATTCCCGTGGACCAACCGATACCCTAGATGCCGAGATGCCCACCCGCCGCCTTCAGGCCATTCCATGCCCGCTCGAGGCGGCGTCGGTGGCGGCGTTCCTCCCCCTTCTGCGCGCGGCTCTGGACGGCGGTCCGGCACTACTGCCGATGCCGCTGGGCCCGGCGCGGCAAGTCGACCAGCTGCGCCACGAACTGCGTCCCGACGTCGGCGTCGACGAAGCCACCACCGTGGTGGTCGCCACTTCCGGATCCACCGGTACGCCGAAGGGCGTGCAGCTCAGCAGCGCCGCGTTGCGCGCGTCGACCCGGGCGACCCATCAACGGTTGGGTGGACCGGGCCATTGGCTCCTTGCCCTGCCGGTGCACCACATCGCCGGTCTGCAGGTGCTGGTCCGCACGATCGACGGCGGCGGTGTGCTGTCCACAGTGGACAGTACGACGGGCTTCACCACAGCGCTTTTCGTCGCGGCCGCGGCCGAACTGCCGCACGACGCCCCGCGATACACGGCGCTCGTGCCGACCCAGTTGGCACGACTGCTCGACGATGTCGCCGCCGTGTCGGCGCTGGCGTCCTTCGACGGTGTCCTGCTCGGCGGATCGGCGAGCCCTGTGCCGCTGCTCGATCGGGCCCGCGCGGCGGGGATCCCGGTGCGCACGACATACGGCATGTCGGAGACGGCCGGGGGCTGCGTCTACGACGGCGAGCCGTTGGACGGCACCCGGGTCGATGCCGGCGACGACGGCGTCGGCGCGATACGCCTCGGCGGCGCCACACTTTCGCACGGCTACCTGCATCGCCCCGATCTCACCGACGCCGCGTTCGCGGACGGCTGGTTCACCACCGGCGACCTCGGTCGGTGGACGCCGCAGCGTCGGCTCGAGGTACTGGGACGCGTCGACGACCTCATCATCTCCGGCGGCGAGAACGTCGTACCGCTGCTCGTCGAGCGGGCGCTCACCGACGTCGCCGGAGTCCGGGACGCCTGTGTCGTCGGGATCCCCGACGAGGAATGGGGTCAGGCGGTGGTCGCCGTCGTCGTCCCGGCCGATCCGGCGGCACCTCCGGCGACCGGCGCCCTGCGCGACGCCGTCGCCGGCCGGGTCGGCCGGCATGCCGTCCCCAAGCGGCTGTCCCTTGTGGACGCCGTACCGCAGCTGGAGTCGGGAAAGGCGGACCGGGCGGCGGTCGCGGCACTGCTCGCCGCCGCGAGCCGGGCGACCTGACGCGGGGCCTCGACGAGTGCTTGCACCGGTGATATCACGATTGATATCGTTGGTGCATGACGAACGTCCTGATCCGCGACGTGCCCGCGGACGAACTCGATCTGATTCGCTCGGCGGCCGCCGAGCGGGGCACCTCCGTGCAGGCCTACCTGCGCGACGCGGTGCATGCTCAGGCGGCGTATCTGCGGCGGCAGATCGCGCTCGCTCGCGCCGCCGAGCGTCTCCAGGGCCAGCCGGAGGTTCCCGATCTCGAACGGGCGGCGGTGTTGGATGCGATCGACGACACATACACCGAGCGCGCCGATCGGTTCCGCCAGCAACCCGACTCGTGATCATCGACGCGTCGCTGGTCATCGACGCGGTCGCCGATCCGGGGCCTCGCGGAACCGCTGCCCGCGACGCGCTCGCCGAGCAGCCGTCGGCCGAACCGCTCATCGCGCCCGGTCACTTCGCGATCGAAGTCCTGTCCGGCCTCCGGGCCGCCGCGAACCGACCCGGCCATCCCTTCCGAACCACCGACTTGGATCAGGCGCTCCGGGATGCAGAGTCCTTCGGGATCGAGATCGAGGCGACACCATGGGCCGACGTACGCCGGGCGTCGGTTCTGGCCGACGGGTCGCTCCGGTACGCCGACGCAATCGACGTAGCGGCTGCCGAGCGTCAGCGCACCGCGCTACTCACTGCAGACAGCCGGATCGGGCGTTCCGGCGCACTGATGAGATGCCGAATCCTGACCATCGACCCGCATGGGAATTCCGTCTCCACCCAGTAGTGTCGTCGCCCTGGGCAGTTCAGTCGTCTCCGCGCAGCTGGTCCCGGATCTCGGTCCGGCGTTGCCGGCGCCCCTCGACGCGGTGCTCGACCACGGCCGCCAGCGCCTCCCGCTGCCGACGAAGAACGAAGTAGGAGAGCGGCAGGCTGATCAACAAGGCGACCGCCACCAGCAGGAAAGATCGCAGGCCGACGAAGTAGAGGATGGTCGCGACGACGGCGAAGACGGCAAGCCGGGCGACGCTGTAGGTCAGAAAGGCTTTCACGACGGCCCCGATTCGGGCGGATGACGAACGGCTCTCACGCTACGCGGCGCAAAACCCGGGGCGGTCGGCGGCCGGTTGCACCATGGGGCAAGCAGGTTGCCCTATTCGCTGCCCTTGCGCCTGCTGACGATCCGGGCGGCCGCGCCTAGGGTCGGGGTATGGCGCGTGGACTATCCCTCGAGACCCGTTTCGGGGCTCGACCGCGCCTATCGTCGATCCGCGCGGACACACCGGTCTCCGATCGGGCAAACTGGCACGGGACGTACACCGTGGCCAGGGGTGATGACGTGCAGACGCCCGATGTCGAGGACCTGATCCGCCGGGCCGCCGATGGCGACCGGCGGGCCTGGGATGCGCTCGTGGACGACTACACCGACCTGCTGTGGTCGGTGGCCCGAGGCTTCCGGCTCGACACCGCCGATGCCGCGGACGCCGTACAGACGACGTGGCTGCGGCTGCTGGAAAACCTCGACAAGATCAACCAGCCGGAGCGGATCGCGGGCTGGCTCGCCACCACCGTCCGCCGCGAGTGCCTGAAGATGCTGCGCCGGCGTGGACGCGAGCAGCCGCACTCCCACGAGCACGCCGACCTCGACATCCCCGACAGCGGCGAACCCGTCGACGCCCGGATGCTGCTCGCCGAGCGGGACAGCGCATTGTGGTCGGTCTTCACGAAAATGTCCGAACGCTGCCAGACCTTGCTGCGGGTGATGATGGCCAACCCGGCGCCCTCCTACGACGCGGTCGCCGCGGCGTTGCGGATGCCGATCGGCAGCATCGGACCGACGCGGTCGCGCTGTCTGTCGAAGCTGCGCACCCTGCTCGACGAGGACGGTCGGCTGTCGGCGATCGACGGGGGACGGACATGACCGGGCCGTACGACGAAGACGCACTGGCCGAACAGCTGCGGGCCGTGGTCGCCGAAGCCGACCGGGCACCCGACCTCGTCTACGAGACCGCCCGCGCGGCGTTCGACCTGCGCCGCCTCGACGCCGAACTGGCCGCACTGGTGCGCGATTCCGCCGACGAGCCGGCGGCCGCCCTCGCGGTACGCGGGGACGACGAGGAGCGGATGCTCTCCTTCGAGGTCGGCGAGGTCACGGTCGAGATGCAGATCAGCCAGAACGCCGACCGGCGCGACATCCTCGCCCACGTCAGCGGCGCGGATCTCGCCGACGCGGTGATCGAGACCAGCGGCGCCGGCTCGGACGCCGCCGGCGTCGTACGTCAGATCGACGTCCCCGTCGACGACGGCATCCTGATCGCCCGCGGCATCCCGGCCGGCCTGGTGCGCCTCTCGCTCACCACCGTGGCCGGCGCCCTCCTGGTGACCACCTGGGTTCGGACATAGGGGTTCGGACATTAGGGCCCATTCGGCCCGCCTCGGAGCGCCCGTCTGGACAACCCCGGTTCGTCGACCTAGCCTCCGAGGTATGCCGAAGACTCGGATAGAGGGCTTCCCTCGCGACGCTCGAGTAGGCCGAGTGGCCCACCCCGCACTGATCGGAATGCGGGGCGTCAGCATCGCCGCCGCAGTCGACGCGGTCGTGGCATTCGTCCGATACAGCCGTCGGCTGGTCGCCGGCCACCCGCGCTGATCCCGACGCACCTGGGCGAGTAGCCCTTCCTACGCGACCACGCCCGGCGACGTCGTGCGCCGTACTCGCATCCCAGACCCCAATGTGCGAGTAGCACGCACGATGTCGACGACCCGGGCGCGATGACGGCGACATCGGACGCTGTACTCGCATTTTCGCGCCCAAAATGCGAGTAGCGCGTCCTACGTCGCGGCGCCCAACCACGACCGGCGACCCCCCCCACACACGACAACGTGCGCCGTACTCGCGATGAGTACGGCGCACGTGGTCTGCGGTGAACGGCGGTCAGCGCCGTTCGGAGTCGTTGCTCTTCTGCTTCTCCGAGGCGGGCTTGGCGTCGGACGGAGCCCCGTGTTCCGGCTTCTGCGGCGGGGCCGGCTTGGGCGAGGTCACGGGCTCGCGTGGCTCATCGTTCGGGTGTGTCCTGGGCATCTAGATCAGTCCTTCCCGTAGGGCGAAGGCCACGGCATGTGACCGGTTGCGGAGTTGCAGTCGAGACGTGAGGTCGTGCAGCGCGTTTTTGATCGTGCGCTCAGAGTAGGCGAGTCGACCGGCGATCTCGCTGGTGCTGTAACCGTCGGCGACCAGCCGGAGCACGGTGAGCTCGCGCGGGGTGAGGCCGCCGAAAGTCAGTCGCGGGCCGGCCGGGGCCGGTCGGGCGGCGGCGGTCTCGTCGTGGGCCAGCAGCCGGCCGAGCAGGTCGGGCGGGAGCATCCCGTCGCCGCTGGCGGCCACCCGGATCGCCTCCACCAGGCGGGGGCACGTGGCATCGGTCCGGCGGAGCAACGCCGTCACCCCGGCATCGACCGCGGCGAGGACCCCACCACCGTCGGCCCGGCCGACGATGACCACCACACGGCTCTGCCCTCGATGCCGCGCCCGGTGGATCATGCGGATCGTATGCTCATCCACCAGATCGGCCGCGACGACCGCCACCTCGGGAGGCCGCGCCGAATCGATCGGGAGGATCGCCAGATCGTGCTGAGAGCGCAGCTGGCCGACGATGCCCGCCTCCGACACCGGGTCGGTGGCGTGCACGCTGACGTGGATCGGGTCGGTCATCGTCTGCTCCTCGGGTGCGCGGACCGGCCTCCCGTATCCGGCCGACACAATGCAGAGTCGGTCCACACGGGCACTGATACATGCCCGTCCGGGCAGCCGGGCGACTGACAGGTGACGGCGCCGGAGCTCGCGGCCGAGGCCGACCGACTTGTCGGGGTATCGCCCCGGCGGGCCCGGCGGGTCGCGACGCAGGCGGTCGAGGCGGCCACCAAGTCCGGCGATCTGCCGGCGGAATCCGCGGCGCATCGCGCCGACGCCCGCGCGGCGTGGGCACTCGGCGAGACCAGCGAGGCGTTGTCGATCGCCCGGCGGGCGCTGCGGCTCGCCGAACGCGCGGACTCCCGGGAGGACGCCGCGGAAGCCCGGATGCTGCTCGCCTATCTTCGGCACGCCAGCGGCGATCCGGCAGGAGCGATCGACGAGCTCGACCGGGCCGAGCTGATCACCGAAGGCGCGTCCGTCGGACGGTTGTTGCACCAGCGCGGACTGATCCTGCAGGAGTCCGGCCGCACCGAGGAGGCGCTCGCGGCCTATCGCCGGGCGCTCCCGAAGCTGCTGCGCAACGCCGACCGGCTGCGCGCCGCCCGCCTGCACAACAACCGGGGCGTGCTCCACGCGCAGCGCGGCGCCCTGACCGCGGCGGACGCCGACCTGTTCCAGGCACGAGATCTCTACCGTGGCCTCGGCCAGGACACGATGGCCGCCGACGCGACCTGGAACCTCGGCTTCGTCGCGGCCCGCCGCGGCGACGCGCCGGCCGCCCTGGCGCTCTACGACGAGGCCGAGGCGATCCACGCCCGCCACGGCGTACCGGAGTTGGAGCTGCAACTCGACCGGTGCGAGGTGCTGCTGTCGGTCGGCCTTACGGCGGAGGCGCGGGCGACCGCCGAGCGCGCCGTCCCGGCGTTGCGCACGGCAGGGATGTCGACCCATCTCGCCGACGGACTGCTGATGCTCGCGCAGGCCTGCGTCGCCGACGGCGATCCGGCGGCCGCCCGGTCCGCCGCGTTGCGCGCCGCCCGGCTCTTCACCCGACAGCAACGCCCCCGGCGGGCGCTGATCGCCGGCTACGTCGCGCTGCGTGCCGACGAGCGGGCCGGGCGGACCGCGCGACTGCGGCCGCGGGCACTGCGCATCGCCGACCAGCTCACCGACACCGGTTGGCGGGCGCAGGAGCTGGACTGCCGGCTCATCGCCGCCCGGGCCGCTCTCGACGCCGGCGCCGTCGCGAGTGCGCGGGCGGAGTTGGCCCAGGCGAGCGCCGCCCGCCGGACCGGCCCGATGGAGCTGCGCATCCGGGCCTGGTACGCCGCGGCCCTGCTCCGGATCGCGGACGGCAACCGGTCCGGCGCCGAGAAGGCCCTGCAGGCCGGGCTCCGGATCGTCGACCGCGAACGCGCCGTCCTCGGCGCCACCGAGCTCCGGGTGCACATGGCCGGGCACGGCGGGGACCTCGCCAAGCTGGGGCTCGAGCTGGCCCGCGCCAGCGGGTCGGCGACGAAACTGCTGACCTGGGCGGAGAGCTGGCGGGCCGGCGCGCTGCACATGGTGCCGGCCCGGCCGCCGGACGACGCCGCGCTCGCGGCCACCCTGGCCGAGCTGCGCCGGGTCACGGCCGACATGGAGAGCGCGCTGCTCGACGGCCGCGACACGGCGGGGATGGGTGACCGCAAGGTGGCCCTCGAAGAACGCGTACGCCGGCTCACCCGCCTGACCACCGGCACCGGCGGTCGCGCCGCGCCGTCCGTGCCGACGGTCGAGGAACTGGCCGGGTTGCTCGGCGACCGGGTCCTCGTCGAACTGGTCGACGACTCGGGCAGCATGCTCGCGATCACGGTCCGGGACGGCCACGCGCAGCTGACCGAGCTGGGTCCGGCGGCGCCGCTGGAGCGGCAGGTCGAGGCCGCCCGATTCGCGCTGCGCCGGCTCGCGCTGCGGCACGGTGCGGCCGGTCCGGCGGGCCAGGCCCTGCAGCGCGCCGCCGGCCGGCTCGACGACGACCTGCTCGCGCCGCTGCGCGACATCGTGGCCGATCGACCGTTGGTGGTGATCCCTCCCGGGTCGTTGCAGGCCCTCCCCTGGTCGGCGCTGCCGTCGTGCGCCGAGCGCTCGGTCACGGTGGCGCCGTCCGCAGCGGTCTGGGTACGGGCCGCCCGCGCTCCCACGACCCGTGCCGACCCGAGGGTGCTGCTTGCCGCCGGCCCGCGGCTCGACGGTGCGGCCCGCGAGATCGGCCTGCTCGCCCGGGTCTACCCGAACGGCCGCCGGCTCACCGGGGCCGCGGCGACGGCTGAGGCCACGCTGCGCGGCCTCGACGGCGCGGACGTCGCGCACATCGCCGCGCACGGTCGGCTTCGCCGGGACAACCCGCTGTTCTCCGCACTCGACCTGGCCGACGGACCGCTCACCGTCTACGACCTGGAACGCGTGTCCGCCGCGCCGACCCTCGTCGTCCTGCCCGCCTGCCAGTCGGGGGTGACGTCGGTCCTCGCCGGCGACGAGATCATGGGTCTGACGGCGGCGTTGTTCGCTCTCGGGACGACCACCATCGTGGCGACCGTCGTCCCGGTCGACGACGCGGCGACCGGACCGCTCATGGTGGCGCTGCACCGCGAGCTCCGGAGCGGTCGGTCGGTCGCGGACTCGCTGTCCCGGGCCCGGGCGAGCACGGCCACCGATCCGGTCGCCGCGGCGACCGCGGCAGGCTTCGTCTGTTACGGAGCCGGGTAGCGCGACAGCCGGGCAGTGCTCCCCTTGCGCTGCCCGACTGCCGCTCCCCCGTGTAACCCCCCGGCGTATGGAGCACGCGGGCCGCAGCCTGATACCTCGATCAGGGCAGCAGTTCCCGGTCGGTGTCGGCGGGGCCGGTGGGGCCGGCCGGGCCGGCGACGACGACCGGGTCGGACATGCCGGCCGGCCGGAGCGAGTCGGGCGACCCGTCGACCGAGGGCGGGCTCACGGCCCGGCCCTCGAAGCGGGTGGAGAGCACCACCGTGGTGCGGGCCTGCGCCACGCCCGGGATCCGGCGGAGCGTTCCGACGGTCTGCTCGAGGTCGGCGACGCTGCCCACCCGGACCTTGACCACGAACGCCTCGTCGCCGGCCACGAACCAGCAGTCCTCGATCTCGGCTAGCGCCGCCAACGCCGCCGCGATCTCGTCCTGATCGCCGCCCGCCGACTGCACGATCCCGACCAGCGCGCACACCGGGAGCCCGACCGCCTCGGCAGCGACGTCGGCGTGGTAGCCGGTGATCACCCCGGCCACCTCCAGCTTTCCGACACGTTCGTGGACCGCGGGCGCGGAGAGCCCGGCGAGACGCCCGAGTTCGGCGTACGTCGTCCGGGCATTGGCCCGCAGTGCGGCGATGATCGTCGCGTCGACCCGATCCACCACGTCAGTAACACAGAGCGCGGGATCGACGTCAAGCATTTGGTGACACCGAGGATACGTCGGCGTACTTAGCGTGATGCACTCGGATTATTCGGCCATTGGCCCCGCGAAGGACGCCATCGACTCGCCCATTCCCGAGACACACCACCATTCCGGGTGTTGTACTCATCGCCACAACAGCAGTCCGTACGGGCGCAACAGGAGACGCCGATGGCCACCGTCAGTCGCCACCTCGTGACCCCGATGACACCTGGGGGGACCATGGATCCACGGGAGCGACTCATGACACCGGGGGAGGTCGCGGCACTGTTTCGCGTCGACCCGAAGACGGTGACCCGGTGGGCGGCCGCCGGGCGAATTCACAGCATCCGTACGCCGGGTGGGCACCGCCGATTCCTCGAATCCGAGGTCCAGGCGCTCCTCGAAGAGCTCTCCGGCGAGGACGAGAGTCCTCCTGCGCAGCCTCAGCAGAACTGACCCCGCCCCGGCCTGCCGCGCGGTAGCGCGCCGTACCGGATAGGCTGCAGAGGTCAGGGGGTGAGGAGCAGGTGGTTGGCCTCGTCGCGGTACTCGTAGTAGCCGCATTGATCGTCGCGCTGTGGCGTCTCGTCGGTGCAGCCCAGTCAAACCGGCCGAGCCGGCAGGCTCCCCGCTCGTCCCGGCGCCCACTGGCGCCCGACGACGACCCGGACTTCCTGCGTGAGCTGTCCCGCCGCCCACGCAGCGACGACGACACCACCAGCTGACTTTAGGCGCCGCGATCGGCGCCCTATGCGTTCAAGCCGTCAGTTCAGGCCGTCAGTTCAGGCCGGCGTAGGAGTGCAGGCCCGAGATCACGATGTTGACGACGAAGAAGTTGAACGTCATCGCGCCGAACCCGAGCAGGTTGATGGTGGCCGCGCGGGTGCCCTTCCAGCCGGCCGTCGCCCGGGCGTGCAGGTAGGCCGCGTAGATCACCCAGGCGATGAACGCCCAGGTCTCCTTCGGGTCCCAGCCCCAGTAGCGGCCCCAGGCCGCTTCCGCCCAGATCGCCCCGCAGATGATGCCGAAGGTCCAGATCGGGAAGCCGAAGGCGATCGTGCGGTAGGCCATCCGATCCAGGGAATCCGCGTCGGGCAGGCGGGACCCCAGTGAGACGGGGAAGCGCGGCGTGCGACCCACCGCGACCGCGACGTCCCAGCGCGACCGGATGAGGTAGAGCGTCGTCGCGACTCCGCTGACCATGAAGATGCCGGTCGCGAGGGCCGCCGCGCTGACGTGGATCGCGAGCCAGTAGGAGTGCAGCGCCGGTACGAGCGGCTCCGCCTTGGCGTAGAGCACGGTGCCGGCGAGGAACATCACCACGATGACCGGCAGCAGCACGAAGGCCCCGAGGTGCCGCAGCGCCGGCTGCCGCACGAGCAGCACCACGAACGCCACGACCGCGACGAGCCCGACAGCCGAGGAGAACTCGTACATGTTTCCCCACGGCACCCGGTCGACCGCTGCGCCGCGGATGGAGATCGACCCGGCGTGCAACAGCGCGCCGAGCACGGTCAGCCCGATCGCCGCGCGACCGAACCGGCCGGCGGCCCGGCCCGGGCCACGGAACCGGCGGGTGGGGCGTATCGGGCTCTTCCGGTCGGCCGGGGGCAGGGTGCCCGGGGCGGTTCCGCCGGCGCCCACCAGCACCGGAGCCTCGGCCGGGACGGCCGACACGCTGGTGCGGGCGACCCGCCCACGCCGTCCGAAGGCGTATTCGCCGCAGAAGCAGACCATCGCCAGGCTGTAGACGGCGATCGCGGTCGTGAACAGCGTGTTCGACAGATCGGCGAGTGTTGTGCTCGGGACCACGGGTCAGTCCTTCCCTTGCGCCTCGGCGGAAGGATCGCGCAGTCGCCCGGTGGTCCGGCGGAACTCCTGGGAAAAGACTCCGGCGTCGGTGCGGGCGAGCCCTCCAGCGTCGACCACCGTACGACGCCGCCCGTCCGGCTCGTCGATCGGGGTCAGCCGCAGCCACAGCCGGCGGCGCCGGATCCGCAGCGACAGCAGGAGACCGAGGACGATGGCGATGGCCGCGCCGAGCACGGCGTCCTGTGCCGGGTCCCGGGAGACCTGCAGGCTGGCCCACTGCTTGTAGCCGTCGAACCTGATCGAGGTGCCGTCGGCCAGCCGGTAGGTCTGGCCGACGGCGAGGTTCTTCTGCCCCACCTGCTTGAGCGCGCCGTTCTGCAGCTGTTGCCGGTCGATCGAATACACCGACTGCGGCGCGCCGCTGTCGACCCCGAGATCACCTTCGTAGACGAAGATCGCGACCGCCGGCGCCTTCGGTGTTGGTGACGTGGAGGTGAGCACGCCGCCGGCGACGGCGGCGGTCGGCGCGAAGGCACCGTCAAGGGCAATTTGCTTCGGCTTGGCATCCGGAAGCTTGAGCGCGCCCTGCGAGAAGAAGTTCGAGTTCTGCGGCAGGAACGGCGCCGGCACCCGGTTGAAGACCTGCCCGCTGGGGTCGCGCACGGTGAAGACCGGCGAGTAGCCGTGCCCGAGCAGATAGAGCCGCAGCCCTTCCATCCGCAGCGGATGGTTCACCTGGAGCACGTCGCTGTGCGTCTGGGTCGACAGCCCTTTCGTGTAGTGGATCGCGGCCCGAAACTGCTCGGCGGTTCCGTCCGGCTCGTAGCTCGCCGTGAACTTATTCAGGTTCATGCAGAACGGCGCCAGCGCGCTTCCGCTGACCTCGCGACCTGGACGGAACGAGTCGTACTGCTGGACCGTGTTGCAGAAGCCGTCACCCTCCTGCACCAGCACCGAGCCCGAATATCCCCACAGCTTGCCGATGGCGACGGCGACCAGCAGTGCGGTCAACGCGACGTGGAAGAGCAGGTTGCCGGTCTCCCGCAGATAGCCCTTTTCCGCGCTCAGCGTGACGACGCCGCCCGGTTCCTCGCGGGTGACGACCCGCCAGCGGTCCCGCCGCAGTGCGGTCCGCGCGGAGTCACCGAGCGCCGCCGGATCGCCGTCGCCGGCGTAGGACGTCGACTCGGGCAGCCGTCCGAGATGCCGCGGCGCGCGTGGCGGCGCCGCCCGCAATGCCTTGGTGTGCAGGCGGATGCGCGGTACCAGGCAGCCGATCAGGGAGATGAAGAGGAGCAGGTAGATCGCCGCGAACCACGGCGCGGCGAAGACGTCGAACAGCGACAACCGGTCGAGGATCGGGCCGAGCGACGGATGCTGCGTGAGGTAGGTGTCGACCTTGGTCGGGTTGAGCGCCCGCTGCGGGAGCAGGGAGCCCGGCACGGCGGCGAGGGCGAGCAGAAAGAGCAGGACCAGTGCCGTGCGCATGCTCGTCAGGCGCCGCCAGGCGCGGACCAGCGGCGCGAGGGCCCGCCGCCGCGGCCGGGGCGCCGACTCCGGTGGAGTCGGCTGGGTCGACAGCCGGGTCGCGGCGTCGGATGCCGCCTGCTCCCCGCCGCGAACGGTCGTCACAGGGAGGTCCCGAGGCCGCTGTGGGTGCCGGCCCAGGCCCGCAGGTAGGCCATCAGCTCGTCCCACCAGCCGGTCAGGACGAGCACTCCGAGGATGACGAGCAGCACGCCGCCGACCCGGGTGACCCACATCGAGTGGCGGCGTACGGCGGCGAAAGTGCCGACCAGCCAACGGAAGCCGAAGGCGGCGAGGACGAACGGCACGCCCAGGCCGACGCAGTAGGCGACGGACAGCAGTGCCCCGCGCCCGGCGCTCGCGCTGCTGAACGCCAGTGTCTGCACGGCGCCGAGCGTCGGACCGACGCACGGCGTCCAGCCGAGTCCGAAGACCACGCCGAGCAGCGGTGCGCCGAGCAGGCCGGCCGACGGCAGCCGGTGCAGGCGAAGCTCACGCTGCGCGCCGGGGAAGAACCCCAGGAAGGCCAGTCCGAGCAGCACCGTGACCGCACCGAGCACCTGCTCGATCACCCGCTGGTGGGCGAAGAGGGCCCGGCCGAGCCCGCCGAACGCCGCGCCGTAAGAGACGAACACGACAGTGAAACCGAGCACGAAAAGTGCCGCGCCAGCGAAGGTTCGGCCGCGGGTGCCGCTGCGGGTGCGGGTCGTCGTGGTCGCCGTCGCCACCGCGGATCCGCCGCCCCCGGTTGGCTCGGTGGCGGGTTCCGCTGTGGAGTCCACGGTGGACTCCGTGGCCTGCTGGGTCCCGGCGAGTCCGGTGACGTAGGAGAGGTATCCGGGGACCAGCGGCAGCACGCACGGGGAGAGGAAGCTCACCAGGCCGGCGAGCGCGGCGATGAGGGCGCCGACGATCAGCGGTCCGTCGGTGACGGCGTGCGCGAGGCTCGTGCCCACTCCGGCCGCGGCGGTCACTGCTGCTGCCTCAGGATCGGGTCGACGATGGTGCGCAGATCGGGCGCGAGCAGCGGCCCGAGGTGTACGGCGGCGACCCTGCCGTTGCCGTCGATGACGATCGTGGACGGGATGGAATTGGGCGGGTAGTTGCGGAAGGAGAGCGCGGTGCGGCCGTCGGGATCCCACAGGCTCGGGTAGGTCAGCGCCTTGTTGCGGATGAACGACGTGGCGAACTGCTTGTCGGCCTCCTTGACGTCCACGCCGAGCACCCGAAGCCCGCGCGAGGCGTCCTCCTTGTAGACCGTCTCCAGGTCGGGGGCCTCGACCCGGCAGGGCGCGCACCACGACCCCCAGAAGTTCAGCACCAGGGTCTTGCCGCGGTAGTCGCGCAACGACACCGTCTTCCCGTCGAGGGTCTGCCCGGAGAAGTCGGGCGCCGCCTTGCGGGCGGCCACCGGGATCGCCTTGCCGGTGTCGGTCCCGGCCACGAACCGGAAGTCACCGCCCGCGGTCTGGTCCACGGCGTCGGCGCCGGTCGAGCAGGCCGACAGGGAGGAGAGTGCACCGCCGGCCAGGGCCGTGCCGATCATCGCCGCAGCCAGGCGACGGCGTACGGCGACGGACATACGGGGGGCCTTTCCTGCGCGGTGGTGCGTCGTCGTCCAGTGTGACCACCGCGCTGTCGATCACGCGCCCGGGGTGGCCTCCGCCGGGGTCGGCCCGGCTGGTTCGGTGTATTCGACGCCCCGGATCTCGTCGTCGTCGTAGATCACGCTGGTCAGCGACGCCAGGCCGCATTCCCGGCGCTGCGGGTGGTGCCAGAGCCGCTTGCCCTCGAGCCGGCGCCGCAGTGTCCAGATCGGCAGTTGGTGGCTGACGCAGACCGCCTCGTGACCCTCGGCAGCCGCCCGCGCCGCGCCCACCGCCTCGAGCATCCGGGCGGCGATGTCGGCGTAGGGCTCGCCCCAGGACGGCCGGAACGGGTTGTAGAGCTTCGGCCAGTTGGCCGGGTGGCGCAGCGATCCGTCGCCCACGCCGAACTTCATCCCCTCGAAGGCGTTGGCCGGCTCGATCAACCGGCCGTCCAGGGCGACATCGAGACCGAACGCCGTCGCGATCGGCGCCGCCGTCTCCTGCGCCCGCTCCAGCGGACTCGAGACGAGATAGGTGATGTCGCGGGTGCCCAGCGCCCGCGCCGCTTTCTCCGCCATCTCCTTACCGGCGGCCGACAGGTGGTAGTCGGGCAACCGGCCGTAGAGCACGCCTTTGGGGTTGTCGACCTCGCCGTGACGCAGCAGGTGCACGACCGTGCGGGTCACCGGTCGTCCCGCGGCGTGGCGGCGACCTCGGCGGCGGCCCGGGCGGCCTCGGGCAGCGCGTCGGCGATCCGCTCGAGCGCCCGGTCGTCGTGGGCGACCGACACGAACCACGCCTCGAAGGCCGATGGCGGCAGGTAGACGCCGCGGGCGAGCATGGCGTGGAAGAACGCCGCGAACGGGCGTACGTCCTGCCGGCGCGCGTCGTCGTAGTCGCGCACCCGCTCCTCGGCGAAGAACACGGAGAAGAGGCTGCCCGCGGTCTGGACCCGGTGCGGCACACCCTCTTTCGCCAACGCCTGCGAGGCCAGCGCCGCGACCTGAGCCGCGGTCGCATCCAGCCGCGGGTAGATCTCGGGGGTGCAGTGCCGCAGCGTCGTGACGCCGGCGGCCACCGCGATCGGGTTTCCGGACAGCGTGCCGGCCTGGTAGACCGGCCCGGCCGGGGCGAGGTAGGCCATGACGTCGGCCCGGCCGCCGAACGCCGCGGCCGGCAGGCCGCCGCCCATCACCTTGCCGAAGGTGAACAGGTCGGCGTCGACCGGATCGACGCCGTACCAGCCGGCCGGCGACACCCGGAACCCCGTCATGACCTCGTCGACGACGAGCAGCGCCCCGTGCCGGCTGGTGATCTCACGCAACCGCGAATTGAAGCCGTCCAGCGGCGGGACCACGC
Organism: Mycobacteriales bacterium; assembly: GCA_036497565.1. Lineage (NCBI taxonomy): Bacteria > Bacillati > Actinomycetota > Actinomycetes > Mycobacteriales > Mycobacteriales bacterium. Next base: position 2,041 of record DASXJE010000054.1, on the reverse strand, counting down.
CCATGTTGGCCGCCGCCGCTTCGGTGATGACGCAGGCGATCTCATCGCCGTGCACCGCGAACGCGGATTCGACTGCGGCCACGTCGTTGTAGGGAAGGACGATCGTGTCGGAGGCCTGGGCGCCGGTCACGCCCGGAGTGTCGGGCAGGGCGAAGGTCGCGACGCCCGAACCCGCCGCGGCGAGCAGCGCGTCGACGTGCCCGTGGTAGCAGCCGGCGAATTTCACGACCTTTCCCCGGCCGGTCACCCCGCGGGCCAGCCGGATCGCCGACATCGTCGCCTCGGTACCAGAGTTGACCAGCCGGACCTGCTCCACCGGGGCGACCCGCGCGACGATCTCCTCGGCGAGCTCGACCTCGCCGGCGGACGGCGTACCGAACGACGTGCCATGCGCAGCGGCCTGCTGCACCGCTTCGACGACCGCGGGATGCGCGTGCCCGAGGATCATCGGGCCCCATGAGCCCACCAGGTCGACGTATTCGCGGCCGTCGGCGTCGGTGAGGTAGGCGCCGTGACCGCTGGTCATGAACCGGGGTGTGCCGCCGACGGCGCGAAAGGCGCGGACCGGCGAATTGACCCCTCCCGGCGTGACCGCCTGTGCCCGATCGAACAACTGCTGTGAGGCGGGCGCGTCCTCGGGGTAGGTCATGGCCTCCAGTCTGTCAGTTGCCGACGGCCGTACGAAGCGCCGCCCCCAGGGCCGCCGGGTCGCGGCACGGCACCACGACGACGGTCCCGTCGGCCAGTCGCAGCGGGAACGGCGTACGGCCCTTGGGTAGGTCCGATCCCCCGCCGAGGATGCGGGCCCCGGCCGCGGCTCCGCCTGCGTCGTCGGTGAAGAGGAACTTCGAGTCCACTGTGGACAGCGGCAGGGTCTCCCGGCCGACGACGAGGTCGGTGTGCGACACCTCGACCCGGCCGGCGCTCCGGCGGGCGTAGGTCGCCAGCCCGACGGCACCGGCCGCGACCAGCAGCACCAGCACCCAGCCGAAGGCGTGCAACCCGCCGGGCAATGCCGCATCGATCGCGACGCCGATCACCCACAGGACGAGTACGGCGCCGAGCAGCCGCCACGAGGCCCCGGACTCGCGGTAGACCGGCGGCCGGTCGCTCATCCCAGCCGGCGGGCGACTTCGACCGCCCAGTAGGTCAGCACGATGTCCGCACCGGCCCGGCGGATGGCGGTCAGCGTCTCCATGATCGCCCGGTCGCGGTCGACCCAGCCGCGGGCCGCGGCCGCCTCGAGCATGGCGTATTCCCCGGACACCTGGTAGGCCGCGACGGGTACGTCGACGGCGTCGCGCACGCGGGAGAGGACGTCGAGGTAGGCCAGCGCCGGCTTGACCATCACCGCGTCGGCGCCCTCGGCGAGGTCTAGCCTGACCTCGCGCAGCGCCTCGTCCACCGATCGGGCCGGGTCCTGCTGGTAGCCGGCCCGGTCACCGAAGCGCGGCGCGCCCTCGGCCGCCTCCCGGAACGGCCCGTAGAAGGCCGATGCGTATTTCGCCGAATAGGCCATGATCGGCTGGTCCCCGAAACCGGCCGTATCGAGACCGGCCCGGATGGCTCCGACCTGACCGTCCATCATCCCGCTGGGCGCGACCATGTGTGCGCCGGCGCGGGCCTGTGCCACGGCCACCGACGCGTAACGCTCGAGGGTCGCGTCGTTGTCGACCTGACCGTCGTCGCGCAGCGGCCCGCAGTGTCCGTGGTCGGTGTATTCGCACAGGCAGAGGTCGGCGATCAGGACCGTCTCGTCGCCGAGGTCGGCCCGCAGCTTGCGCAGCGCCTGCTGCACCACGCCGTCGTCAGCGTCGGCACCGCTGCCGGCGGCATCCTTCGCCGCCGGGACGCCGAAGAGCAGCAGCCCGCCGACGCCGGCCTCGACCGCGTCGGCCGCGGCCCGGCGCAGTGACTCGACGGTGTGCTGCACCACTCCGGGCATCGACGACACCGGCACCGGCTCGTCGACGCCCTCCTTGACGAAGACCGGCAGCACGAGTTCCGCCGGGTCGATCCGGGTCGACGCGACCAGGCGCCG
>DASXJE010000053.1 GCA_036497565.1 Mycobacteriales bacterium | reverse complement strand
GGCGGGGCTGACCGGCCTTTAACCCGGTGGGCTCAATGGGGCAGCGGAGGTAGCCTGCTTCATGCGATGAGCTCCCCTATCGGCCGCCGGTCGAAAATTTCCTCACTCTGGCGTCTGCGTACCTACGTTCGGCCCTATCTCGGACATCTGCTGCTGATGACAGCTGCCGCGATGCTGGCCACAGGTACCCAGATCGCGGTGCCGTTGCTCGTCCGACGGGTGATCGACGGCCCGATCCACGACGGCAACCGCAGCGCCATCATCCCGCTAGGCCTATTGGCCCTGCTCTTCGGCGTCGCCGAGGCCGCTCTCGTCTTCATCCGGCGCTGGACCACCCAGGGGTCGTCGCTCGGCCTGGAGACCGACGTACGGCGCGATCTTTACCGCCATCTGCAGCGGCTGCCGGTCTCCTTCCACGACCGCTGGCAGTCCGGGCAGCTGCTCTCCCGCGCCACGACCGACCTGTCCACCGTCCGGCGCTTCATCGGCTTCGGGCTGGTCTTCCTGGTCGTCAACTTCGCGACGTTCATCGTCGTGTCCGTGATGCTCATCGTCGTTTACGCGCCGCTGGGCATCCTGGTGACGCTGTGCGCGCTGCCCCTGGCCTGGGTGTCGCTCCGGTTCGAGCGGCGCTACAAGAAGCAGGCACGGCGGGTCCAGGACCAGCAGGGCGAGATGGCCACGTCGGTCGAGGAGTCCGCGCTCGGGATCCGGGTCATCAAGTCCTTCGGTCGGCGCCGACTGGTGTTCGGCAAGTACGACGACCAGGCCCGCGACATGCGCGACTTCTCGATGGACAAGGTGCACACGCTCGCCGTCATCTGGGCGGTCATCGAGGCGCACCCGCAGTTGGTCCTCACCCTGGTCGTGCTGGTCGGCGCGCTCGCGGTCGCCCACGGCGCGCTGACGCTGGGCACCCTGATCGCCTTCGTCGCGCTGTTCCTGCTGCTGCTGTGGCCGATCGAGTCGATGGGCTATCTGCTGGCGACCGCGCAGGAGACGGTCAGCGCCACCGACCGGATCTTCGAGGTCTTCGACACCCCGCCGACGATCCTCGACCGGCCGGGCGCGACGGCGCTGACCAACGCCGAGGGCCGGGTGCGGTTCGACGGTGTCGGCTTCACCTACCCGGACAGCGCTACGCCGGTGCTGCACGACATCGACCTCACGATCGAGCCCGGGGAGACGGTGGCGCTGGTCGGTGCGACCGGCACCGGAAAGACCTCGCTGACCGCACTCGTCCCGAGGCTCTACGACGTGACCGCCGGCGCCATCACCATCGACGGACGCGACATCCGCGACCTGCCGGTTCCCAACCTGCGCCAGATCGTCGCGACGGCGTTCGAGGACCCGACGCTGTTCTCGGCCAGCGCCCGGGAAAACCTCACCCTGGGCTACCCCGACGCCACCGAGGAGCAGGTGCGCGAGGCGCTCGAGGTCGCCCAGGCGGAGTTCGTCTACGACCTGCCGTGGGGACTGGACACCCGGCTCGGCGAGCAGGGCCTGACCCTCTCCGGCGGCCAGCGGCAGCGGCTCGCGCTGGCCCGGGCGATCATCGGCCACCCGCGCGTTCTGGTGCTCGACGACCCGCTGTCCGCGCTCGACGTACACACCGAGGCGCTGGTCGAGGAGGCGCTGCGCCGCGTGCTTTCCGACTCCACGGCGCTGGTCGTCGCGCACCGCGCGTCGACCGTGCTGCTGGCCGACCGCGTCGCCCTGCTGCAGGACGGCACGATCACCGCCGTCGGCACCCACCACGATCTGTTGCAGCGGGTGCCGGCCTACCGCGCGATCCTCTCCCAGGACTCGGATTTGGAGGTGGCGACATGACCGTGCCGGTGCAGGACTGGCGCGGCGTCGCCGCCGAACACAGCGACGACGTCCCCACCGGAATCAGCGTGCTGCTGCGCGACCGCAGCCGGCGGCTGCTCGGCTCGCTGCTCCGGCCGCACAAGAAGGCCGTCTGGCTGATCATCGTCATCGTGCTGATCGACAACGCCGCGTCGATGGCCGGTCCGGCGCTGGTGTCGGTCGGCATCGACAAGGGCATCCCGGCCGCCAAGGACGGCAACCTGGTGCCGCTGATCTCGGTCGTGGTCGCCATGGTGGTGTGCGCACTCGTCGACTCGGTGTTGCGCTACCAGTTCCTGATGCGGGCGGGCCGGGTCGGTCAGGCTGCGCTGCTCGACCTGCGCCGCCGGGTGTTCATGCACTTTCAGGGCCTGTCGATGAAGTTCCACGGCAAGTACACGTCGGGCCGGGTCATCTCCCGGCTGACCTCGGACCTCGACGCGCTGCAGGAACTGCTCGATGCGGGTCTCGACGGGCTGATCACCGCGCTGCTGTCGGTCGTCACCATCGGCATCATCCTGCTGGTGCTCGACGTGCCGTTGGCGCTGGTGACGATGGCGTCGTTCCCGCTGCTGCTGTGGCTGTCGCGCTGGTTCCAGAAGCACTCCACCGTCGCCTACCGGGCCACCCGGGAGGCGGTCGCGCTGGTGATCGTGCAGTTCGTCGAGTCGCTCGGCGGGATCCGCGCGGTGCAGGCGTTCCGGCGGGAGAAGCGTAACGAGGACATCTTCGAGGAACTCAACACCGGCTACCGAGAGACCAACGCCAAGGCGATGAAGCTGATCGCCGTCTTCGTGCCTGGGGTGACGATGCTGGGCAACGCCACAGTCGCCGCGGTGCTGGTCTACGGCAGCTACCGGGTGCTCGACGGACACATCGAGATCGGCGTTCTCACCGCGTTTCTCCTTTACCTGCGCCGGTTCTTCGACCCGATGCAGGACCTTGCGATGTTCTACACGTCGTTCCAGTCGGCCACCGCGGCGCTCGAAAAGCTCTCCGGTGTCCTCGAGGAGGAGTCCGACGTCCCGGAGCCGGCCGACCCGACGCCGCTGCCGGAGGCGCGCGGTGAGATCGGTCTGCACGACGTGCGGTTCGGTTACGGCGACGACGTCGTGCTGCCGGACATGAACCTTCAGGTGCCGGCCGGTCAGACGGTAGCGCTGGTCGGGGCCACCGGCGCGGGCAAGACGACTCTCGCCCGGCTGCTGGCCCGCTTCTACGAGCCGACGGAGGGATACCTCACCCTCGACGACGTCCGGCTGACGCACATCGCCGACGACGACCTGCGCCGCGCGGTGGTGATGGTGACGCAGGAGAGCTTCCTCTTCTCCGGCTCGGTGGCCGACAACATCGCCTTCGGCAAGCCGGACGCCTCGCGGACGGAGATCGAGCGCGCCGCCAAGGAGATCGGCGCGCACGACTTCATCACCAAGCTGCCGGACGGCTACGACACCGACGTACGCAAGCGCGGCGGCCGGCTGTCAGCCGGTCAGCGGCAGTTGGTGTCCTTCGCCCGGGCGTTCCTCGCCGACCCCGCCGTACTGATCCTCGACGAGGCAACGTCGTCGCTCGACGTCCCGAGCGAGCGGCTGGTGCAGCGGGCGCTGCGCACGATCCTCGCCGACCGTACGGCGCTGATCATCGCCCACCGGCTCTCCACGGTGGAGATCGCCGACCGGGTGCTGGTGATGGACGCCGGCAACATCGTCGAGGACGGCAGCCCCGAGGCGCTGGTCGGCGGCGAGGGACAGTTCGCCGGGCTGCACCAGGCCTGGGCCGACAGCCTGGTCTGAGCGCCTCGGCCGGTCGGCCGGTGTGGTCAGCCGGTGGCGCCGGTGCGCAGTGCGTGGAAGGCGACGGCGGCTGCGGTCGCGACGTTGAGCGAGTCGACGCCGCCCGGCATCGGGATCCGCGCCCACACGTCGGCCGCGGCCAGCGCGGACTCGGACAGCCCGGGTCCTTCGGCGCCGAGGAGCAGCGCGATCCGGCCGGCCGGATCGAGGCGGGCGAGCGGCACCGCGGTCGGCCGCGGTGTGAGGGCGGCGACGGTGAACCCCGCGTCGTGCACCGCCCGCAGGCCGTCCGGCCAGTGCGGGAGCGCGGTGAACGGCACCCGGAGCACGTGTCCCATCGACACCCGCACGCTGCGGCGGTAGAGCGGATCGGCGCAGCGCGGGCCGAGCAGCACGGCGTCGACGCCGAGCGCGGCGGCGTTGCGGAAGAGCGCGCCGAGGTTCTCGTTGTCGTTCACGCCCTCGAGTACGGCGATCCGTCGGCTCTCCCGCAAAACGCGGTCGAGGTCGGGCGGTGCCGCGCGGTCGGCGGTGGCGAGCACGCCGCGGTTGAGGTGGAACCCGACGACGGCGTCCATGGTCGCGGCGGTCACCTGGTAGATCGGAGTGTCCACTGTGGACATCTCGGCGCCGAGCGCGGCGCAGCGGGCGGGCACCCCCATCACCGCGCGCACCGGGTACGGCGACGCCAGCAGGCGTTCGACGACGGGCAGACCCTCGGCGACGACGAGACCCCGACCACCGGGCCGATCCGGGCGCCGGTCGGCGTGGGTCAGGTCCCGGAAGTCGTCGAGTCGCGGGTCGGCAGGATCGTCGACGGTCCAGACGGTGGCCACTCACGCCCCCCGTTTCCGCGTCAACGTGACGTTCATGCGGCTAGAGCGCTTGAACGTGACGTTCAAGCGGAATGGGGCGACAGCGTACGCACGTCGAGCTCGCGGTCGACCGGTACGTGCTCGGCGAGCTGGCGGTCGTGGGTGATCAGCAGCACGGTGCCGTCGTACGGTTCGAGGGCGCTCTCCAGCTGTTCGATCGCCGGTAGGTCAAGGTGATTGGTCGGCTCGTCGAGGACCACGCAGGTCGAACCGCGGGCCTGAAAGACGGCGAGCCCGGCCCGGGTCCGCTCCCCCGGCGACAGGGAATCGACCGGGCGCAGCACGGCTTCGGCGCCGAGCCGGAACTTCGCGAGCAGCGTTCGCGCGTCGACCGGCGACAGGGCGGTGAGGCCGCGGAACACGTCGAGCAGCGGATCGGGCCCGCGCAACGAGAGGCGGGTCTGATCCATCTCGCCGATGACGACCCCCGGACCGACGTACGACGTGCCGGACACCAGCGGAAGCCGGCCGAGCAGTGCCTCGACCAGCGTGGATTTGCCGCTGCCGTTGGGCCCGGTGATCCGCAGCCGCTCCCCCGCGCCGATGACCAGGTCGACCGGCCCGAGCCGCACGTCGCCCCGTTCGATGACGGCCTCCCGCAGCGCGAACGCGACCTCGCTGCCCCGGCCGGCCGACGTGATCGTCAGGCGCAGCTCCCACGGATCGCGCGGCTCCTCCACGACCTCGAGGCGGTCGAGGGCCCGTTCGCTCATGGCGGCCTTCGCGCCGGTGCGCTGCGCACGCTGCACCTCGCGGAAGCGGATGTGCTTGTCCGGCTCGCGGCGCGGGTTGGCCGCCGTCTTGGCGCCGGTGCGGGCCCACTCCCGCTGCCGCCGGGCCCGGGCGACGAGGTCGTCGCGGGTCGAGGCGTAGGTCTCGTACTCCTCCTCCGCGCGGGCCCGGGCGGCGGCGCGTTCGTCGAGGTAGGCCTGCCAGCCACCGGCGTACTCGCGGGCCTGGTGGGTGAACTCGTCGATCTCCAGCACCCGTTCGACGGTGCGGGCACAGAACTCGCGGTCGTGGGACACGAGCACGATGCCGCCGCCGAAGCCGGCGACCATCGACTCCAATGCCTGCAGGCCCGAGTCGTCGAGATCGTTGGTCGGCTCGTCGAGGAGGAGTACGTCGGCCCGCACCAGCAGCGCGGTCGCCAATCGCAGCCGGGCGGACTGGCCGCCGGAGAGCTGCCCAGCCCCGCGGTCGACCAGGCCGGCCGCCAACCCGAGCTGTTCCGACACCGCCGCGGCGCGTTCGGGAAGGTCGGCGCCGCCGAGCGCGAGCCAGGCCTCCAGCGCGTCGGCGTATTCGGTGTCCGACCCGGGCCGCTGCGCGCCGAGTGCCTCGGTGGCCGCAGTCAGCCGACGGTCCGCCGCGGCGACGCCCGTGCACCGCGCGAGGTAGTCGGCAAGCGTCTCGCCGGGCTTGGCCGCGGACTCCTGCGGGACCCGCACGATCGTCGCCGTAGTGGGGTGGAGGGTCACCCGGCCGTGCTCGGGGGTGATCTCGCCGGACAGCGCACGCAACAGCGTCGTCTTGCCGACGCCGTTGGGGCCCACGACACCGACCCGGTCGCCGGCGGCGACCCCGAGGTCGATCCGGTCGAGGACGACGACCGCCCCCTGCGAGACGGTGAGCTGGTGGGCTCGCAGGGATGCGGACACGACGCCCAGTCTCTCCCGGCGGGCCCCGGATGCCCAGCCGATTTGGCTAGAGCGCGATCCAGCCGAGGCGGCTCTGCCAGTGCCGGCCGGAGCGCAGATGGGTGACGACAGCCCGTTCGAGGGTGGTCCGCTGCGGAAGCTCGTCGAGGGAGGGCCGCACCCGGCGGAAGACGAACTCGAACACCGCGCGGTCGCCGTCGCTGCCGCCGGGCACGGGGTGGAACCGGCGTTGGAACGCGACGATGTTGGACGTTTCCGGCAGGTATTCGGCGAGCTGCTCGTCGAGCAACCAGGACGAGCAGGTCGCGACCCGCAGGTCGTACTCCGGGAAGTGCCGGGGGAAGAACTCGCGCGCGGCGGCGAACGACGCGTCGCAGGCCTCCGGCGTCATCGCACCGGTCTCCGGGATGTGTACGCCGAGCCCGACGTCGCCGGAACTGAAGTCGGGAACCGCACTGGCGAGCGCCGGGTCGTCGAGCGTGACCTCGTGCAGGTTGAACTGCAGGCGGCCCAGAGCGTAGATGACACCCCGGAAGTGCAGGGTGAACCAGAACTGCGTCTCGAGCCCGCCGACGCCGTAGATGCGCCGGTGGACCGCGACCTTTCCACCGAGGTCGGTGAGGGTCTCGCGGGACACCTCGTCGGATACGCCTCGCGACCGGTGGTATTCGCGAACGGCGGGAACCGCCGAGACGAAGACCCAGAGATAGAAGAACCGGCCGAGCGAGCCGTGCTCGTCCGGCAGGCCCGGCCACGGCAGGCTGCTCCACCCGCCCATGTCCGAGACGAGCCGCTGGTGGCAACGCTCGAGCAGCCACCACAGCTCGGGGTCCCGGTCCGGGTCGGGGCAGGCGTCGAGGGCCTCGACGGCGTCCTCGTCGGTCACGGCGAGCTCGGCCAGCAACGCGCGCGCCTCGGCACCGTCGGGCAGGACCACCGGACGCTCGGGCGCCCCGGTGGCCACCAGGTCGTCGAACCACGGCCCGCCGGAGAGGCCCAGGTGCTCGAGTACGGCGTCGGGGTCGAGTTGACGGTCGGTGGTCCTCATCGGTTCGGTCACGGGTGCGATCCTGCTACAAGGGCAACCGGACGACGTCGGTGAGGGTCGGCTTCGCCCGCGACCCGGTGCGCTCCAGGAGCACCTCGGCGCGGCGGCCGTCGAGCAGCAGGGTGCCCAATTCGTTGCCGAAGTAGGGACCGGCGAGGCGCTCCCACGACAGCGGCGTGGCCGGCACCCGGGCGTAACGCCCGATCCACCGGGTGAGCCGGTCGGCGGCCCGGCTCCAGCCGATCCGGAAGCCGAGGTGCATATACGCCTGGACGTGGTTATGCACCGGGGAGCAGACCAGCTGGTAGACGGCCGACTCGACCGGATCGGGATAGCGGGCCCGGGTCACGTAGGCGTGGTGCACGTCGCCGGAGAGCACGCAGATCGTCGCCGGCGGCCGGGCACCGTGCTCGCCGCGGCCGACCCGCGCGATCAGCGCGGCCAGCCGGTCGAAGGACTTGCGGAACGCCGGCCAGTGCTCCATGTCGGCGCCGCGCCGCATCTTCTCCGCCAGCGGGACGAGTCGCGGTCCGCGACTCCCGGCGGCCAGGGCCTCGTCCCAGGACTCGATCTCGTGCAGCGCCCGCGGCAGCAGCCACGGCAGCGACGTACCGATCAGCAGGTGGTCGTAGTCGCCGTCCTCGACCTGGCGCTCGATCCAGGCGAACTCGTCGTCGCTCACCATCGACCGGCGGGCGTCGCCGAGCACCCGGCCGCACCGGGAGTCGATGACGATCAGCCGGGTCCGGCCGAGATCTCGCCGGTAGCTCCACCGGGTGCCCTTCGCCCCGTCGACCTCGGCATCCGCGTGCCGGGCGAACTCCCGCAGGATCGGCTCGGCGTCCTCGGCCGCCCGCACCTTCGCGTAGAGCTCGTTCTCCGCCAGCTCCGCCGGCGACAAGTTGCCCAGGTGTTGGTAGACCCAGTACGACGACAGGCCGCCGATGATCCGCTCCTCCCACCAGTCGGTGGCCTGCATGTCCTCGCGCCACGAATGCGAGGTGTTCCAGTCGTCCTTGACGTCGTGGTCGTCGAAGATCATCGTGCTGGGGACGGTCGAGAGCAGCCACCGCAGGTCGGGATCGGTCCACGACTCGTCGTAGAGCAGCGTGTATTCCTCGAAGTCCGCGACCTCGGTGTACGGCGGCCGGGTCACGTCGCGGCGCGCGCGGATGCGCTCCTGGGTGGGATCCGAGGTCTCGTCGGCGTAGACTTGGTCACCGAGCAGCGCCAGCAGGTCGGGCCACTCGTGCACCGGCCGGGTCACCATCCGGGCCGCGTAGGTGTCGAGAGCGTCGGCAGCCATCTCCCCCTGGACGGTCCGCGGGCTGGCGTAGCGACAGGACCCGAAGATCACCCGCAGCGGTCGGTCGGGATCGATGGTCGTGATCCGGCTCGGCGGACGGGTCGAAGACGGCGGCGGCCAGACCTGTTCACCGTCCAGCCGGACGTCGTACGGCGTGCTCGAGCCGGGGGCGAGGCCCTCGACCAACACCAACGCATAGTGGTGCCCACCCACCCGCCAGGTGTGGGTCGTGGAGTCCAGGACCGTCACGGCCGCCGGAGCGTCGGTTTCGACCCACACCGTCGCTGTCGTCTCGCCGACGTGGCGGAGGACCGGACCGAGCCGCAGAGATGCCATGGCCGGACTTCGTACCCGATGCCGGGGACCGCCATGTCACCGACCCGGCTCCTACCGCGCTCGGTAACGATTACGTCACCGGGTGATCGCCGCGCCGACGGAGGGTCGGCGGCCGGCCCTAGGGTGCTGAGCGGGGCGGTCGGCAATCCAGGAGCAGCCGTGGCGCGAAATGGTGGGGCCGAGATGACCCGGCCGACCGCCGCACCGCCCCGACGTCGCTCGGGTGGCGGCACCATCCTGCTGCCGCCGTGGACCCGCGCCCCGCTGCTCGGTATGCGGCAGCCCGCCGTATTGCTCGCCGTCATCGGTGCCGCCGCGATCCTGGCCTGCGCCAGTTCCTCCGCCGCACTGTTTCTCTCCTCCGCCTCGTCCGCGTCGCTGCAGCGGCTCATCGCCGCCCGCTGTCCGGATGCGGCCTACCCCGCGATCCAGAGCAAGCCGGCCGACAGAAGGCTTCCGGGGCGTGACGGCCGGGCGGGCGCCGCGCTGACTGCAACCCTGGACCGGCAGGTCCCTGCCGCGATGACCGCGAACGGTCTCCCCGCGCCTTACCGCGTGATGCAGAACAGCGACGCCCTGGTCACGCAGGGAACCGTGGGGCCCGGAGCGACCTCGGCGCTGGTCTACGAGAGTGGCGCGCTCTCCCACGTCACCCGGCTCGCCGGGTCGGCGGGCACGCGCGGGGTGTGGATCCACAACGGGACCGCCCGGCTGCTCGGCCTGCACGTGGGCTCGACGGCGACCGTCGGGACGGCGAAAGTCCGGGTCGCCGGGATCTACCGCGATCTGGCCACCCAGCCCGTCGCGCCGTACTGGTGTTCACAGACCGCGCTCTTCCTCAACCAGAGCTACGGAAACGACACGCCGCCGCCGCACCTGGTGCTGGCTACCGACCCGCAGACCTTCCTGTCGATCACGGCCCGCAACCAGGACCTTCCGGTCGCCAATTGGATCTCGCCCATCACGACGCACCGCATCACCCTCGATGCCGCCCGCCGCGTCAACGCGTCCGAACGTTCAGCGATGAGGCAGCTCGGCGGCACCGCGGCGGCCGCGAGCCGGGCGGGGGCGATTCTGGGACCCCAGGGCGGCGCATACCAGCAGTCGCTCCCCGACATGACCAGCCGGACGTCGTTGATCCGGCGCGGGCTGACCGGACCCGTCGTGCCGATCGCGGTCGGGGGCAGCGTCCTGGCGCTGCTGTTGGTGGGTGCGGCGGGAAGCTACTGGGCCGACCGGCGCCAGCGTGAGGTTCGGCTGTTGTCCTCCCGCGGCGTCGGTCCGGGCGCGTTGGCGGTGAAGGCGGCGCTGGAGCTGACGATTCCGGCGGTGCTCGGGACGGTGCTGGGTTGGGTGCTGGCGGTGCAGTTGGTGCGGGTGATCGGCCCGAGCGCCGACCTCGACTCCACCGCACCGTTGACGGCCGCTGTGACCGCGCTGATCGCCCTGGTGGTCGGCGTCGGGCTGCTGTCGGCGGTGGCAGGGCTGCGGGCCCGCGATGCCACCGAACGGCCACTGGGTCACGGGCGCGGCTGGGCCGCCGTCGTGCCGTGGGAGCTGATCGTGCTCGCGGTCGCCGGGGTGCTCTACCTGCGGCTGCACTCCGAGCAGGCCGTCGTACTCAAGCAGGGCGTGGCCCAGGTCAACCTGCTGCTGGTCGCGTTCCCGCTGCTGTTCCTGCTCGGCGGCGCGGTGCTGCTGGTGCGGCTGCTGGCGTTGACGCTGCCGTGGCTGCGCCGGTGGAGCACCGCGTGGGGTCCGGCGTCGTATTTCGCCGTACGCCGGATCACCGGCGCGGTGGTGGTGTCGGTGACCCTGCTGGTCGCGGCGAGTCTGCCGGTCGCGGTGTTCGTCTACTCCGCGGCGATCACGCGGACCTCGCAGGTCACCGTCGACGCGAAGGCCGGCGCCTACGCCGGCAGCACCGTCGACGTGTCCACTGTGGACAAGCTGCACCGCACGCCGGCGCTGGACAAGGTCGGCACGATCGTCACCCGATACAGCCAGGTCACCCTCGGCGCCGACGACGCCGAGGTGCTCGCCGTCGACCCGGCCACGTTCGCCCGCTACGCCTTCTGGGACGACCGGTTCGCCGACCGGCCGCTGCCGACGTTGATGCACGCGCTCACCAGGCGGCTCGCCGACGGCCGGCTACCGGCGATCGTGCTCACCTACCAGCCCAACCGTTCCACCGCCCTGCAGCTGGGGCGCACCTCCCGCCGGCTCGACGTCGTCGCCCGGCCGACCGCCTTCCCCGGCCAGCAGAACGCCTCCGCCGACCTCGTCGTCGTCGACGCCGCGCTGCTCGGGCACGTCGACCACTTCGTGGTCAACTCCGACGAGCTGTGGAGCACCCACAGCGCCGCCACCGCGCAATCGGCGATGACGGCCCAGCACGCCCGCCCGTTCGTCACCTTCACCCCGCACGGCGTCGTCGACGCCACCAACTACCTCGCCGTCACCTGGAGCTTCGGCTACCTGCAGGCCCTCGCCGCCCTCGTCGGCCTGATCGCCATCGGGGGGCTGCTGCTCTACCTCGCCACCCGGCAACGATCCCGGATCGCCTCCTACGCGATGGGCCGCCGGATGGGGCTGACCCGCCGCGCGCATTTGCGGTCGCTGCTGGTCGAACTCGGCGCGCTCCTCGTCGCCGCGTGGCTGCTCGGCGCCGGGCTGGCCGTCGCCGCGGTCTACCTCGTCTACGCCCGCCTCGACGTCGACCCCACCCGCCGGCCCCCGCCGCTGCTGACCCTCCCCGTCATCGTCTTCGTCACCTCGGCCGCCGTAGTCGCCGTGGTCGTCCTGCTGGCCGCCTTCTCCGCGCAACGCTCGGCCGACCGCGCAGACATCTCGGAGGTGATGCGCCTTGACGGCTGACTTCGCGGGGCTCGCCCCCGACCTGCTGGCCGCCTCCTGTACGGCGGTGGTGAAGACCTACCGGACCGTCGACGAGGAGGTCGCGGCACTCCGCGGCATCGACAAGGACTTCCCGACCGGCCGGGTCACGGTGATCGTCGGCCCCTCCGGGTCGGGCAAGTCGTCATTGCTGCGGATCCTCGCCTGCGTCGACCGGCCGACCGAGGGGTTCGTGCGGATCGGCGGGGCCGACGTCTCGGAGCTGGGAACCCGCGAACGGCGCCGGATCCGCCGTCGCTCGGTCGGCTACATCTTCCAGGACCCGATCGACAACCTGGTCGAATACCTCACTGTCGAGGAGCAACTGCGACTGGCGGCACGGCTGCGCGGCACGCGCGTCGACGACGAGGAGATCACCCGGGTACTCGACCTGCTCCGCATCGGGAGCCGGGCCGATCATCGTCCCGGCCAGCTCTCCGGCGGCGAGCAGCAGCGGGTCGCCGTCGCCTGCGCGGTGATGGGGGCTCCGGCGGTCGTGGTCGCCGACGAACCCACCGCTGAGCTCGACACCGCCTCGGCGGACCGGGTGCTCGAGGCGATGCACGACCTGCGCGCCGACGGCGTGGCCTTCGTGGTGGCCTCCCACGACCCGCGGGTGATGGCCGCGGCCGACCACCTGCTGCGCCTCGAGCACGGACAGGTGGTGGAGTCGTGGTGAGCCCGCCCACCCTTGTCGCGGCCCGGGGCCTGGTGAAGACCTACCAGCGCGGCACCGAAGCGGTGCACGCACTCTCCGACGTCACGGTCGCCCTGCACCCCGGCGAACTCGTCGCTCTGGCCGGACCGTCCGGGTCAGGAAAGTCGACGCTGCTCAATGTGCTCTGCGGCTGGGAGCATCCCGAGGAGGGCGCGGTGAGCTACGGCGGCGCTCTCGCGTCAACGGATGACCCGGCGGCACTCGCTTGGTCACAACTCGCTCTCGTGCCGCAGGCGCTCGGCCTGCTCGACGACCTCACCATCGCCGAGAACGTCGCCATGCCGGCCCGGTTCGCCCACGGCCCGCGGGCCGGTCGCGCCGAGGCAGACGCGCTCATGTCCCGGTTGGGCATCGACCATCTGGCCCGGCGCCATCCGCGTCAGACCTCGCTGGGCGAGCAGCAACGTTGCTGCGTCGCCCGGGCGCTGGTGCTCCGCCCGCTCGTGGTCCTCGCCGACGAGCCGACGGCGCATCAGGACGCCGACTGGGGCGAGGGGATTTTCGCGGCGATGCGCGAGCTCGCACATACCGGATCGGCGTTCCTCATCGCCACCCACAACCCCGAGACGTGGCACCACGCCGATCGGGTGCTGTCCATGCGCGACGGTGAGCTCCGGGCCGGTGCCCCGGAAACGATCTCTTGACGGCAGGCGACCCCAGACCCGAATAGCGTCCCTCTCGGGCGAGTGGCAGGGTTACGCCATGGACTATACGAATTTGGGCCGGACCGGCCTCTCCGTCAGCCGCCTGTGTCTGGGCACGATGAACTTCGGCCCGCACACCGAGGAGAACGACGCCCACAAGATCATGGATCGTGGGCACGAGCTGGGCTTCAACTTCTACGACACCGCGAATCGTTACGGGAGCCACGCCGGCGAAACCGAGACGATCATCGGCAACTGGTTCGCCCAGGGCGACGGCCGCCGGGAACGCACGGTCCTCGCCACCAAGCTGTACGGCGCGATGAGCGACTGGCCGAATGACGGCAAGCTCTCGGCGCTGAACATCCGGCGCGCCTGCGACGCCTCCCTGCGTCGGCTGCAGACCGACTACATCGACCTCTACCAGATGCACCACATCGACCGGGACACCCCGTGGGATGAGATCTGGCAGGCGATGGAGGTCCTGACCGCGCAGGGCAAGATCCTCTACGTCGGCTCGTCCAACTTCGCCGGCTGGCACATCGCCCAGGCGAACGAGGCGGCGGCCCGACGCGGATACCTCGGGCTGGTCAGCGAGCAGTCGATCTACAACCTGCTGACCCGCGAGGTCGAGATGGAGGTCGCGCCGGCCGCCGAGCACTACGGCCTCGGCATCATCCCGTGGAGCCCGCTGCACGGTGGTCTGCTCGGCGGTGTCCTGGCGAAGGAGAAGGAAGGCAAGCGCCGCCGCGAAGGCCGCTCGAAGGATGCGCTGAAGAAGTACCGCAAGCAGATCAAGGCCTACGAGGACCTTTGCGCCGAGCTCGGCGAGGAGCCGGCCAACGTCGCGCTGTCGTGGCTGCTGCACCAGCCTGCGGTCGCCGCCCCGATCATCGGCCCGCGCACGATGGAGCAGCTCGAAGGCTCACTGCGCGCGGTGTCGCTGACCCTCGGTGACGACGTGCTCGACCGGCTGGACGAGATCTTCCCGGGCTACAAGACCTCGCCGGAGCAGTACGCCTGGTAGAGGTAAGTCACTCACTGCGGGCCGGAGCCGAGCGTCCAGCGACCGATCTGGTCGTAGCTCGGCTTCGGCCCGAGGTGGCTTCGCAGGAGCACGATCTCGGTGACCTCGAATTCCGGCCCGCGGTAGTCGGCGAGCGTCGCATCGATGTCGCGGTCGGCGTCGTCCCCCTGCCGCCATCGACCCAGGGTGAGGTGCGCCCGGAAAGCCACCCGCTCCACGCTGATCTTGCTGGCCCGCGCGGCCCGTCGGGTCGCCCGGGCGAGCTCAGTCAGCGCGTCGAGGTCTCCGGTCACCCCCGCCCACAGCACCCGGGGCGCTCCCCCATCGGGAAATCGGCCGGCGCCGGCGACCTGCAACCTCAGCGGGGCTGCGTCGTCCACCGCCGCGGCCAGCGCGCGATGCAGCCGGGGAAGGGCGACGGCCTCGTCGACCTCACCCAGGAAGACCAGGGTGATGTGCCACCGCTCAGGGGGGATCCACCGCGGACTGCCGGAGCGCTCGCGGACCGGCGCGACGGCCGCAGCCAGCGAGTCCCGGGTGGCAGAAGGGAGCGCCACCGCGACGAACAGGCGCACGGCGGCTGATCAGCTCATCGTGCCGCGTTGCGGCGGACCCGCAGTCCCGCGCATTCCAGGCACGCCTCGACCCGCAGCCGCTCGACGTCGTGCTCCCAGCCGGAGGGCACCTCGCGCAACTCGTGCCTGACGTCCAACGCCCGGCAGGCCGCGATCAGGACGTCGTCGTAGGCGAGTTCGGCGCCCCGGTGCCGCACCCAGGTCGTCTTGGCCGGCATCGAGCCGGCATAGGCGGCGATGCGGTGCAGGTCGTGCGCGATCTGCTCCAGCGAGGGCCCCGCGGGCAGCGGCTCCGGTGCCCGCTCGGGCCGGCCGAAGAAGCGGCGTAGCCGCGCCATGAGGCGCACCCGCCGCCGCCATGCCGCCATCGCAACCGCGGGGATCGCGGAGAGGCCCACGCAGACGGCGACGTAGGCGCCGACGTTGAGGGCGGGCGAGCCCATCTCCCGACGGTAGGCGGTGGACCGCCGGGCGACAAGGTTCGTGGGCGTCGCTAGGAGGACGGCCGCTGCGCCGACACCACCCGTTCGGGCATCAATACGTGCAGATGCGGCACCGGCACCGGGCGCGGCTCGACCCGGAGGCCCACCTTGCGGGCGAGGCTCAGGCCGAGGACGGCGGCTGCCGCCACCGAGGCGATCCCACCCATCCCGATGCTCACCCGCGGGCTCAGCACCTGCGCGAGCCAGCCGATGAACAGCGAGCCGAACGGCGCGCCGCCCATGAACACCAGCAGATACACCGACATGACCCGGCCGCGCATCGACGAGCTGGTGCCCATCTGGACGCTCGCGTTGGCCGCGGTCGTGAAGGTGATCGCGGCGAGACCGGTGGGCACGAGCAGCACCGCGAAGGCGACGTACGTCGGCATCAACGAGGCGGTCAGTTCGCAGGCACCGAAGGCGAACGCCGACCCGAGCAGCAGTCGCAGCCGCGGCCGGCCCTGGCGTCGGGTGGACAACAACGCGCCGATGAGTGAGCCGATCGCGATCATCGTCGACAGCAGCCCGTAGGACTCCGCGCCGGTGTGGAAGACGCCCTTGGCCATCAGCGCGATGGTGACCTGGAAGTTCAGCCCCAGCGTGGCCACCACGAAGACGAGCAGCATCGGCAACATCAGATCTGCCCGGGAGCGCACGTAGCGCAGACCCTCGATCACCTGGCCCTTCGCGCGCACCAGCGGTTTCGCCCGATGCAGCTCGACGACCCGCATCATCAGCAGGCAGAGGATCGGCCCGAGGTAGGAGCCGGCGTTGATCACGAAGACGAAGCCGGTCCCGACCAGGCTGATCAACACACCGGCCACCGCCGGCCCGATGATCCGGGCGCTGTTGAAGGTGGCGGAGTTCAGGCTGATCGCATTGGCGACGTCGTCCGGGCCGACCATCTCGATGACGAAGGACTGCCTCGTCGGGTTGTCGACGACGGTCGCGAGACCCAGCAGCAGGGCGAGGACGTCGACCTGCCACACCCGCACGACACCCGCGAGTTCGAGGCTGCCGAGGGTGCCGGCGATCAACGCCATGACGGTCTGGGTCACGAGCAACAGCCGCCGCTTGTCGTAGCGGTCGGCGATCACGCCGCCCCACAGGCCGAAGAAGAGCGTGGGAACGAACTGCAGAGCGGTCACGATGCCGAGCGCCGTACCGCTGTTGTGGCTCAGGGTGAGCACCAGCCAGTCCTGGGCCACCCGCTGCATCCAGGTCCCGGTGTTGGAGACCACCTGGCCGCCTGCGAATAGGCGGTAGTTGCGCACCCGCAGCGAGCGGAACATTCCGCCTCGTGGCGCCGGTCGTGCTTCGGTCGCTGCGGGGTCGCTCAGGTCTCCAGAATCCGGTTGATCACCCCCACGGCGTCCTGCAGAGCCTCTCGATCCTCTCGCGGTAGCTCCTTGATCCGTTGACACAACCAGGCCTCGCGGGCCCGCACCTCCTCGGCGACGAGCTGGGTACCGGCATCGGTCAGGGCCACGATGACCTGACGTCCGTCGGTCGGATGGGGCACGCGGACGACGAGCCCGCGCTCCTGCAGTGCCACCAGCACGCGGGTCATCGACGGCGGCTGGACCTTCTCGTGCGCGGCGAGCTCTCCCGGAGTCATGGCTCCGTGCCGCTTCAGCGTGGAAAGCGCCGCGAGATGGGTCAAGGTCACCGAGGTGTCCGCGCGCTGGAACCGCAGACGCCGATTGAGCCGCACCACCGACAACCGCAACGCGCTCGCGAGCGCGCTGGTGGGCGGTGCTGCCGTCTTCGGCATATCGTTAGCCTACCTCACGATCTTGTCGCCTGCACACCCGCCCGGCGCTACCCCAACGCGGTGCCTTGCTCCGCTCCCCCGCGCCCCCGCTCCCCCGCCAGTTGGGCCCCCCGTCAGCTGTGCCCTTGCTTCGCTGAGCGGAGCAAGGGCACAGCAATCCGGTGGGGAGGTTGTCCCGAGGGCCGGGCGGGATCAGGAGATGCCGAGCAGCTGCTTGATCGGACCGATCGCGAAGTAGATGACGAAGAGCACCGCGACGATCCACAGCAGCGGATGGATGTCGCGCGCCTTCCCCTTCACCGACTGGAGCACGACGTAACTGACGAAGCCGGCGCCGACACCGTTGGTGATCGAGTAGGTGAACGGCATGAGCACGATGGTCAGGAAGGCGGGAAAGGCGAGCGAGAAGTCGGTGAGGTCGAGGTTGCGAACCTGGGCGAGCATCAGGCAGCCGACGACGACGAGCGCCGGCGCCGCGGCCTCCGACGGAACGACGCTGACCAACGGGGTGAGGAAGAGGGCGGCGACGAAGAGCAGGCCGGTCATGACGCTGGCGAGCCCGGTGCGCGCTCCATCGCCGACGCCGGCCGCCGATTCGATGTAGGTGGTGTTGGACGACGAGCTGGCCGCTCCGCCCGCCGCGGCGGCCAGCGAGTCGACGAAGAGCACCCGCTCGATACCCGGCAGATGACCGTCGTCGTCGAGCAACCCGCCCTCGGCCCCCACCCCGACCACGGTGCCCATGGTGTCGAAGAAGTCCGACAGCATGATCGAGAAGACGATGAGCCCGGCGGCGATGATCCCGATCTGGCTGAAGCCGCCGAACAGCGAGAAGTGGCCCAGCAGCGAGAGATCGGGCGTCGCGAAGACGTGGGAGGAGAACTTCGGCACGTTGAGCTGCCAGCCGGACGGGTTGACCTTGCCGGCCGCGTCGACCGCGGGTCCGATATGGGCGACCGCCTCCACGATCACGGCGATCGCGGTATTGACGACGATGCCGATCAACAGCGCGCCGCGCACCCGTAGCGCGATCAGCGCAGCCATCACCAGCAGGCCGATCACGAACACCAGCACCGGCCAGCCCTGTAGCCCGTTCCCGACGTCGAGCTGTACCGGGACGGTCGTCTGCGCGGCGTCGGGCACCCGGCGGACGATCCCCCCGTCGACCAGCCCGATCAGGGCGATGAACAGGCCTATGCCGACCCCGATGGCGATCTTGAGCTGCCCCGGGATCGCCCGCAGGACGGCGGTCCGGAAGCCGGTCAGGACCAGCACGGTGATGACGATCCCCTCGCACACCACCAGGCCCATGGCGTCCGGCCAGGACATCTGACTGGCCACGCCCGCGGCGATGAACGCGTTGAGTCCCAGGCCGGTGGCGATCGCGAACGGGTAGCGACCGATGACGCCCATCAGGATCGTCATGACCGCCGCGACAAGAGCCGTCACCGCCGCGACGGTGGGGATCCCCAGCACCTGACCGCCGGCGTCCTTCGCGGTGCCGATGATCAACGGGTTCAGGACGATGATGTAGGCCATCGCGAAGAAGGTCACGAGACCGCCGCGGATCTCCCGGCGTACGGTCGATCCCCGGTTGGTGATGGAGAAGAAGGAGTCGAGCCGGCCTCCGCCGGTCCGGGTGGGGGCGCGGGTGTCGGTCTTCACTGCATCCTCCGGCGGCGCGGTCCTGCGGTAGTTCTTTCGGCAGGTAGCCTGCCTTACGTGCGCAGGCCCGCGCGACCCTCCCCCCCACCTCTCGATGTCGACAGCGTGCGCGTCATCGGCGGTGCCACGGTGCTCTGGTTCGTCGCCTTCTGCGTGCTGCTGGGCCTACCCGGCGTGGTGGGTCGCGTCTGGCTCTGGACCTGCCTCGCGGGCTGGGTGCTGGGGCTGATCGGCCTGCTCATCACGCGGGTGCAGCAACGCGCCGCCGCGCGCCGTGCCGGCGTGGGCCGCTAGCCCCGCGACCATCTTCTCGATGAAGCCGGTCAGCACCCGGCGGTAGAACCATCCGGTCCCCGGCGTCTTGCGGGTGAACGTCGAGTGCCAGCGGATCGCCGTACCACCGTCGGCGGTCGGCTCGAGGTCGATGTCGGCCCGGTAGTCGCGGATCGCGAGCCCGGACAGCAGCACGTAGCTGAACCGGCGGTCGGTCCGCAATTCCACGATCTGTTCCCTGCTCCTGGTGCGGCCGACCGCGTGATCGGTGCTGAAGACGCGGATCGCGCCGAGGCCTTCGCGCTCCGAGTCGCCGCTCCGTTCGAGTTCGAACCGGTCGATCGGCGAGAACGACGGCCAGGTCGCCCCGTCCCGGAGGAGCGCGTAGACAGCGCTGGGTGCGGCGGCCGACCGGCCGCGGACGTCGATCACCTGCGGGTTCATCGTGCTCTCCTCTGCGGCCGAACCAACTGGTACACGTACCATACGGTACATGACCTCGCCCGATCCGAAGCAGCGTCTGCTCGATGCCGCCATGGACTACGTCGCCGCGCACGGCGTCGCCGACTTCAGCCTGCGGCAGCTGGCGGCGGCCCTCGGCACCAGCCATCGCATGCTCATCTACCACTTCGGATCGAAGGAAGGGCTGCTGGTCGAGGTGGTGCGGACGATGGAGGCCCGCCAGCACGCCGTCTTCGCCGACCTCGACGTCGCCCTCGGTGCCTCACCCGCCGAGCTCGGGCGGGCGCTGTGGCACCGGCTGACCGATCCGGCGCTGGCGGCGCACGAGCGGCTGTTCTTCGAGATGTACGGGCAGGCCCTGCAGGGCCGGGCCGGCACCACCGCGCTGCTCGACGAGATCATCGACTCGTGGGTGGAGCCGACAGTCGCCTCGGCCGTCGCCCACGGCATGCCGCCCGCCGACGCACGCGCGCACGCCCGGCTGGGCCTCGCCGTCACCCGCGGTCTGCTGCTCGACCTGCTCACCACCGGGGACCGGGCCGGCGTCGATGCCGCGATGGAGCTCTTCCTGGCCCGTTACGAGAAGGGCTGGATCGACGCGGCGTCGGCCCCGGGCGGGTGACTACTCGGCCGCGTCCTCGGCGACCAGCCGGTCGTCGTCGGCCGGGTGCTCGAGGGCCTCGGTGGCCGCGGCGCGCCGGTCCCAGCGGCCGAGTCGCCACGCGATCGCCCGACCCAGGGCGGCCGCGCCCGCGCCGGTGTCGACGTGATCGATGTCGCCGGCCGGCCACCACGGCACCGCGATCCCGTCGACCTGCAGCCCGTCGTGCCGGGCGACCCGAGCCGGCGGCACCGGCGCACCGCAACGCCGAGCGGCCAGCGCCGCTCCGGGCAGGTCGACCCAGGGCACAAATTCGGCCGGCGTCGAGGTGACCCGGGCATCGGGCCGGCGCTGAGCGGCGAGGTCCACGCCGAGCAGGTCGGCGATCTGCTCCGGGTCAGCGCCGCCGGGGACGACAGCGGCGGCGAGCAGCGGAAGCAGGTACGGCGCGTCGAGCACCACGACGTCCTCCGGCTCGACCACCCGGTCCGCGGCCACCCGCACCCCGCCGGGCGGGTCGACCGTCAGGCCGGTCAGTGCTGCCGCGATCCTCGGGTAGAGGTCGACGAGCACCTCGGCCGGCGCGGTACGGGCCGGGTCGGCGAGCCGGTCGAGCAGGTCGCGGGCACCGTCGGCGTCGGCCAGGACGTCGTCGAGTCCGGTGCGCACGCCCAGCAGGCGGGCCAGGTCGTCGTCGACGGCGGTCTCGTCGTAGAGCCCGGCCAGGTCGGTCGCGGCCGCGGTCCGCAACCGGTCCGGGCGCCGTCCGTCGAGCACCGGGTGGGCGGCGAGCCACCAGCGGGTATAGGACGGCACCGGCAGGCGCCGGCCGTCCGGGAGCAGCGCGATCGCCGGTGTCAGGACGGCCGTCCGCAGCGGCTCGGCGGCGAGCAAGGCGGTCGCGGCCGCCCACTGCTCGTTTCGGACCAGCTCCAGGTCGCGCACGGCGACGAGTTCGGTGAGCACCGGCGGGAGGTCGGTGTCGGGCAGCCGGTCCAGCACCGCGTCGTACCAGCCCTGCTCGTCGTCGAGATCGTGGTCGGCGTCGGTCGGGTCGACGTCGGAGTCACGCAGCACCGCGAACGTGCCGAGCGCACCGGTCGCGGCGAGCACGTCGTCGCCCCAGCGTGCGGCGTACGCCGGGTCGAGCCGGCCGAACGGCGCGTCCGGCTTCATCAGACCGGCGAGCGCGCCGCCGGGAAGCAGCATCTCCCCCGCCGGGTAGTAGTCGCCGTCGGCGCCGGGCAGCGCCAGCTCGGCCAGCCAGGGCAGCTCGCCCGGACCGATTCCGGCAGCGGCGACGAGCGCGAGCACCGCCTCGGCGACCGGGACCGGATCGTCGTCGTCGTCGTAAGAAGCCTCGACGGCGGCGCGCACCCGGTCATCGGTCAGTACGGCGCGCGCGGTCGCCGGCCGGGCGCCGAGCCGTTCGAGCAGCGGGTGGGCGGCGGCCGGGTCGACCACCCGCAGGTCGAGCGGTCCGAGGGCGGACGCGGGCAGGTCGGCGTCCGGCAGCAGGACACCGCGCGGACCGGTGACGACGCGGCCGTCGGCGAGCGGCACCGGGAGCCCGGTGAGCGCGTCGCGGTCCGGCGACTCGGCGAGGCCGTCGTAGATACGCCGCCACCATCCGGCCGGCCGCTCCAGTCCGGCCAGCAACTCGACCAGGTCCGCGGTGGACATCCGGCGGACCCCGAGCGCGGCCAGGGCGGGGGCGAGGGAGCGGCTGGACCAGTCCGCGCCGAGCAGGCCGGCCACGGTGTCGGCGAGTGCCTCGACGAGAGCGGGCGTGGCGGCGTCGATGACGACCGCATCCGGCGCCGCGAGCAGCGTCCCGTCCGCGGCGGTCAGCAGCCTGGTGGTGCGCAGCTCCGCGAGAGCGGCCGCGGCGAGCGCCGTGTCCAGCTCGGACCCGGCCAGCCGCGGCTGCGGCAACATCGACAACGTGCCGGGCACGGCCGGAAGATCGGCGACCAGAGCGGCGTAGCCGGCCGCGGCGGCCCGGACCAGATGGTCGGTGAGCGGGCCCGGCTCCACGTGGCGGCGGTCCGGGGCGAGCGGGAAGGTCCCGATCAGCCGGGCCGGCAGCGAGACGGGCTCCTCGCTCCTGGTCGGAGCGTGCAGCACCCGACCGCCCGGCGGATCGAGGGGTCGATCTCGCCCGTCGACCGGCACCGCCCAGGTGAGCGACCAGTCGCCGCGGCCCCGCTCCTCCGTCGGCCGGTCGGCGAGCAGCTCGGGCGGGATCCGGCCCGAGTCGTGGTGCGTCCGCCATCGGGTGAGCCGGTCGCCGTCGGCGAGCTCGACCACGCCGTCGTGATCGGCGCGGTGCAGCACGCGGTCGCCGATCTGCAGGGTCGGCAGTCCGGGCAGGCCCAGCAGGAGTTCGGGCTCGACCGCCGCGAGCATCGCACGGACCGACTCGACCTCGCCGGGGCGCAGCGGCAGCCGGACCTCGGTGTCGAAGCCGTCCGGCGGCGATTCGCCGTCGGGCCAGGGCAACCGCAGCACGGGAACGTGGCCGGTGCGCCGGTCGAGCTCATCCGCCAGGCTCGGCAGCGCGGCGACCTCGGCGCGGGACGCCGCCGCGGAGAACCGCACGCCCCCGGTGCGCCCGACGATCGCCGGATCGTCGGTGACCGCCAGCACCGCGACGAAGCCGACCCCGAACCGACCGACGCTCGATCCGTCCCGCTTGGCCGATGCCCGCAGGCTGGCCAGCGACTCGACGCCGGCTCGGTCCAGCGGTGCGCCGACGTTGGCCGCGCGCAGCACGCTCCCGGTCGGCGACGTGTCGAGGGTCAGCCGCAATGCGCCCGGTACGCCGGCCCTCGCCGCCGCATCGGCGGCATTCTGCGCCAACTCCACGACGAGGCGGTCGCGGTAGCCACCCAGGGCCAGGTCTTCCTCGGCGTTGGCATCTTCGCGGAACCGGGCGGGCGACGCGGCCCACGCGTCGAGGACCCGCCGCCGGATCGCCGCCGTGCCGAACGGGTCGGCCGCCGGCTCAGCTGTGGCCGAGATCGTCGTCTTCCGTCGTATCGACCGAACCCGCAGCGGGCGCGGGGCGCCGCGGCTCGACGTCGAAGCCGACGTCGTCGTAGGTCGGCTCGACCGACGCGGACAGCAGGGCGGCCTCGACCAGCGCCTCGGAATGCGCCCCGCAGCCGTAGTCGGCGGTGACGACCTGGCCGTCGGCGGGCGCGAACTCGTTGCCGCAGGCGCCGAAGGCGACCCGCAGCGAGCCGGCCAACGGCAGATAGAACGCGCAGGTGGCGCACGGCGCGGGTGCGTGGGTGGCCATCGCCGTCTGCGGGCCGGTGTCGCCGGCGCGCCAGCGGATGGCCGCGTCGTCGCGGCCGCTGCGGGAGAGCACCCGGACCCGGCCCAGGCCGAGCTCGAGCGCGACCTCCTCGACCGCCGGGTCGTCGGACTGCAGGTAGGCCGGGACGAGCCGGTCGTCGTCCGGGGCGGTGGGGAGCAGGTCGCCGACCCCGAGGTCGCCGGGCTGCAGCCGCTCGCTCCACGGCAGCCACTCCGGCGCCAGCACCGCGTCGGAGCCGGGCAGCAGTACAACCTCGTCGACGGTGACCAGCTTGGCCCGGGGTGCGCGCGCGACGGTCACCGCCCACCGCCACCCGGAGTAGCCGGTGAGCAGGGAGGCGAAGAAGTGGGTGACCACGCGGGTCCCGTCACTCTGCAGCCCGAGGTGCTCACCGACCTGACCGCCGCCCTCCTCGACGGCCGCGGCGCGCGCGAGGTCGACGGCGTCGGCGGAAAGCTTGTCCACGGCGGCCGAGCTCACCGTTCGGGGGGCTGAGGTCACGCCACCATGATGACCCATCGACGCCCGCGGGCCGCGGCCGGCCGACACCTCACGCGGCGGGTAGCGGCGCGTACTCCCTGTGAGACGGATCGTGCGGCAGGATGGATGCCGTGGGTAGCCCGAGTGCTCCGAACCCGCCGAACCCGTCGGCCGGGCGAAGCGCGCCGGAGCCGAAGATCACGGTGACCCGGGCGGTCGCGGCCCGGACCAAACACTTCTCCCGGATGACCGTCCGGATGATCGGGGACGCCAGCCGCGCGGGTGGAGCGTCCCGGTCCGGACTCACCCGGCTGATCTGGCTCAACGTCGTACAGACCGGCGGCGACGGGATGGTGGCCGTCGCGTTGGCCAACACCATCTTCTTCTCCGCCGCGACCAGCCAGCAGCGCAGCAACGTCGCGCTCTACCTGCTCATCACCATGGCCCCGTTCGCTTTGGTCGCGCCGGTCATCGGGCCGCTGCTCGACCGTATGCAGCACGGCCGACGGGTCGCGCTCGCCGGAACGATGATCGGCCGCGGGCTGCTGGCGTGGATCATCGCCGCGAACTTCCACAGCTTCGCGCTCTATCCCGCGGTCTTCGGCTTCCTCGTGATCTCCAAGGCGTTCAACGTGCTCAAGGGAGCCTGCGTCCCGCGGGTACTTCCCGGCGCCCTGACCCTGGTCTCCGCCAACGCCCGGTTGTCGATCTTCGGACTCGCCGGCGGCGCCCTCTTCGGCGGGCTCGCCGCGGGCATCGCGAAGGTCGGCGGCAGCCCCTGGACCCTGCGCGTGGCCACGCTGGTGTTTCTGGTCGCGGCCGTCCTGGCCCTGCACCTGCCGCGACACGTCGACAGCTCCGTCGGGGAGACCCGGGTCCGGCTCGCCCCGACGACGGGGCCTGGACGGAGCAAGAAACGGTGGCGGCAGCGCTCCCTGGGCCGGCACGTAGTCACCGCGCTGCGCGGCGCCGCAGCGCTGCGCGGCCTGTCCGGCTTCCTGACCCTCTTCCTCGTCTTCCTCGTGCAGCACGACTACCACGGCTTCGAGGCGGTGGTCGCGCTCAGCGCCGTCGCCATCGCGGCCGGCGGCGGCAGCTTCCTGGGTACGGCGGCCGGTGCCCGGCTGCGCCTGGGACGCCCCGACGTGACCGTCGTGGCGTGCCTCGGCGCCGCCACGGCCATGTGCGTGGTCACCGCGCTGACCTTCTCGATCGAGATAGCCGTCGTGGCCGCGCTGGTCGCCGGCATCGCCAACAACCTCGCGAAGCTGTCCCTCGACGCCATCATCCAGCGCGAGGTGCCCGACCAGATGCGGGCGTCAGCGTTCGGCCGGTCGGAGACCCTGCTCCAGTTGGCGTGGGTGCTCGGCGGCGCGCTGGGCATCGCCCTGCCCATGGACGGACAGATCGGGTTCGGTGTCGCGGCCGCCGTACTGCTGATCGCCCTCGCGGGCACCCTCGCCGGCAACCGTGGGCTGGGCGGGGGCGCGCGACTCGACCGTCCCTCGCGGGTGGACACGCCGCCCGGCGAGCCCGACAACAGCACCGCCCGCCCGGCCGGCGATCAGCAGTAGCGCAGGAGCGGTGTCAGGCCTCGAGGTCGGAGGCGACGGCGCGCAGCAGCGACGCGACCTTGCGGGCCACCGGCCGGTCGGGATAGCGACCGCGGCGCAGCGTGTTGGAGACGCCGTCCAGCACCTTGATCAGGTCCTCGACGATGACCGTCATCTCGTCCGGGTTCTTACGCTGCGTCTGGGAGACCGACGGCAGCGGATCGAGCACCCGGACCGAGAGCGCCTGCTCGCCCCGCCGACCCTCCGCGACGCCGAACTCGACCCGTTGGCCGGGTTTCAGCTCGGTGACGCCCGCAGGCAGCGCATCACGGTGCACGAAGACGTCGGCGCCGTCCTCCCTGGATAGGAAGCCGAAGCCTTTCTCCGCGCTGAACCACTTCACCTTGCCGCTGGGCACAAGCTGCCTCGCTTGATCGGACCGGGAGTTGTCTCGACGGGCGGCCGGGCCGCTCGTTGGTACAGGCTAGCGACTCCGTGCTGCCCAGGTCGCGAGCAATCCTGCGTAGCACCCCGTGCGCACCCTCCGCCCGCCTAGGCTGAAGACGCGGCCCGAGCGGCCGCCCGCCGCGTGATGCGGGGGTTTTGGGGGGTTTTTCAGATGAGCGATCAGCGGCCGCCGGACGGCGGCCCTGAGCCGCCGGGGCCTGATCACCTGACCGCTCCCGTGCCACCTCCGCGGCCACGGCGCCGCGGCATGATCATCACCGGGGTGGCGGTCGTCGCGGCTCTGGCAGTCGCCGGCGGCGCGTACGCCGTCGTCGCGAGCGTCAGTTCGGGCACCGACGAGGCGGCGCGGCACCTGCCCGCGGACACGCTGGCGGTGGCGTCGATCAACCTCGATCCGGGCGGCGGCGAGACCCTCGCGGCCCTGAAGTTCCTGCGTAACTTCCCCTCCATCGCCGCGAACAGCTCGGGCCTGAATCTCGGCGACGGCCTGCTGAAGCCGGTGTTCCAGAATTCGCCGGGCGGCGTCAACTTCGACCGCGACGTCAAGCCCTGGATCGGGGACCACCTGGCGATCGCCGCCGATCCGCAGAACGGCAAGATCCACGCGATCGCCGCGATCCAGACCACCGACGACGGCACCGCGAAGACCGACCTCGCCCGGCTGGCCAGCACGCAGAGCCGCTTCGGGTACGTCGTGACGGATGGCTACGCGATCATCAGCGACTCCCCCGCGGCGGCCCAGCGGGCCGCGACCGACGCGAAGCAGAGTGCGCTCGGCGGCACCGGGTCCTACAACTCCGACGTCTCGGCGCTCCCGGGCGGCGCGATTGCGACGGCCTGGGTCGACGTACACGGCGCGCTGAAATTCGCCGAGGCCAACGGCGCGGCCACGGGACAGGCGCAGACGGCCAAGCTGCCCTCGCGGCTCGCGCTGTCGGTTCGCTTCGACACTTCGGTGGCCGACGTACAGGTCAAGGCCTTCGGGGTTTCCGGCGTACAGGGCGGCAATGTCGGCGCCGACGTCGCCCGGTTGCCCCAGGACACCGCCGTCGCGATCGGTGCCGGCCATCTCGACTCCGACATCCGGTCGCTGTACTCGGCGATCGGCCGCGGACTCGGTGCCCGGGCACTCGGTCCGCTCACCTCGTTCCAGGAGAAGAGCGGGCTGACCCTGCCCGGCGACCTCATGGCGCTGGTCGGTTCCAAGACGATCTTCGCGCTCGGCGGCCCGGATCTGACCTCCATCGGCCTGCTCACCAGCACGACGGATCCCGCCCGCGCGGCCGCCGCGGCAGCCAAGCTCAACAACGCCATCGCCGGTGGCGGGCTGATCGTGCGGCAGAGCGCGCACGGTCTGGTGATCGCCAGCTCCGATCAGTACGCGACGTCGCTGCAGCACCGTGGCTCACTCGGCGCGCAGAGCCAGTTCCGGACCGCCGTACCGGACGCCGGAAAGGCTGCCGCTGTGGTCTACGTCGACCTCGACCGGGTCCTCGCGAAGCAGGGCAACGCCACACCCGACGAAAAGGCGCTGAAGGCGTTCGGGCTGTCGGCCTCCGTCGACGGGAGTACGGCGACCCTGCGGGTGCGCCTCGTCGTCGGCTGACCGCCGGCAGCTATTCCGCGTCAACGTGACGTTGATGCGGATAGAGCGCTTGAACGTGACGTTCAAGCGGAATGGGTCGGTCGCGTAACCCCGGCAGGGACCCCGAGATCAGCGGTAGCGGGCCGGTTCGGGGAGAAGCTCGTTCATCGAGCCGGAGCGGAAGCCGCGCGGGTCGACGGACACCGACGGAAAGCCGTCCACGACGGCGAGCAGGTCCGAACGCGCGGCGAGTACGTCGACCAGGTCGCGGTCGACCTCGACGCGGGCACCGTCGTCGCCGAGGTCACGCACCCGCAGGTTGCCGACGTCGTACCCGGCCGCGGTGAGCGCGTCGCGGAGCGCCGACTCGGCCCGGTCCACGCGCGCGAGCCGGCTCGGGGTGATGCTCACCCCGAAGGCGATCCGGCTGGACAGGCACGCGGCCGCCGGCTTGTCCCAGGTGACCAGTCCCCACTCCCGCGACGCCGCGCGCACCTGCGCCTTGGTCAGTCCGGCGTCGCGCAGCGGGGTGACCGCACCGCGCTCGGCCGCGGCCCGGATCCCGGGACGGAACCCGGCCACCGCGTCGTCGGCGTTGGTGCCGGTCGCGACCGCGGCGACGTCGAGCCGCTCGGCGAGCGGGCCGAGTACGTCGAGCAACTCGGCCTTGCAGAAGTAGCACCGGTCCCCGGCATTGGCCCGGTAGCCGTCCTGGGCCATTTCCTCGGTGTGCACCACCTCGTGCGGTACGCCGAGCCCGGCCGCGAAGGCCCGCGCGTCGTCGAGCTCACCGGCGGCGAGGCTCGCCGACACCGCCGTACCCGCGACCACCCGGTCGGCACCGAGCGCCCGCGCCGCGGCGGCGAGGACGAACGCCGAGTCCGTGCCGCCGGAGAAGGCGACGAGCACGCTGCCCAGACCGCGCAGCTGCGCATCGA
Source organism: Mycobacteriales bacterium (assembly GCA_036497565.1). Taxonomy (NCBI): domain Bacteria; kingdom Bacillati; phylum Actinomycetota; class Actinomycetes; order Mycobacteriales; species Mycobacteriales bacterium. The sequence continues at coordinate 9,671 of DASXJE010000053.1, read as the reverse complement.
GATCGGCCAGTCGGGCGTCGAGAAGCGGGTCGGAGGACACGCTCAGAGCCTAGGCGACCGCCCGGAGGCGGCCAACTTCGACCGCGGGGCTCATTCGGGGCGCACACTAACCACAGGAGCGCCGTACACGGGGAGACGTGATGAAAAGCGACAGCGTGCTGATACCTGAACTCGTCCCGATGCTCTCGCGGGGCAAGCACCGCAGCCCACGCAAGGGGGCGTGCTTCATGGAGCTGGCGTCCTACCTGGCCGGCGAACGGTGGAGCGACCATCCGGACTGCACCCATCCGCTGCTCGCCGCCCTCGCCCGGCACGTGAACGACAACAGCACCGACGCCGGTCGGCAGCCGCTCGCCGACCTGATCCCCGGTGTGATCGGGCTCGTCAGTGACGACCTGCACGTCGACATCGCCCTCGCGCTCCGGGCGGCCAACACGGCACTGCCGATCGTCTCCGCCGAGCGTCAGCAGGTGCTGGCGGTCGCCGTCCTGTGTGGCAATCGCGTCCTGGGCGACCTCGACGGGCATCCGGCCGCGTGGAGTCAGCAGCGGAGCCGGGAGATGCTCGCCGCGGTTCCGCACGCCGCCCGCTGGGCCGTGCGGCACAGCATGAGCACCGGCCCGTCCAAACGCGCGTTCCGCCGGCACGCCGCCCCGAGCACCGTGCGCTACGCGGTGTACAGCATCGCCGCCTCGGTGCCCGAGCCCGACCCGTACCTGCACGACCTGCTGGCCGCAAGCATCGAAGACTGCCGCGTTCTGACCGGACCGGCCCGCAACACCGAGCCGACCCTGGACGTCACCGCGCCGCAGGGAGCGTCGTCGTCCTGACGTGCTGATCGGGCTGGTGCACGGTGCCTGGCACGACGCCGAATGCTGGGCGCCGTTCGTCGACGAACTCCGCCGGCGCGATGTCGACGCCGTGGCGGTCGACCTGCCGACCGAGGATCCCGTGCCGACCACGGCGGACTACGCCCGACTCGTCGATGAGTCCCTCGGAGACACCGGGGACGACGTCGTCCTGGTGGGTCATTCGCTGGGCGGCCTGACCCTGCCGGTCGTCGCCGGCCTGCGTCCGGTACGTCGGATGGTGTTCGTCTGCGCTCTCGTGCCCCAGCCCGACGAGAGCTGGGACTCGATCGCCCGCTCGCACCGCGGCCTCTTCTCCGCCGAGTTGGCCGCCGGCCAGCAGGTGCACGAGGACGGCTCGACCAGCTGGGACCCGGCCGCCGCGGTCGGCGTCTTCTATGCCGACTGCGAGCCACTCCTGGCCGCGGCGACGGCGGCGCGACTACGCCGGCAGTGCTGGACCCCGACCCGGGTCGCGGCGCCGTTCACCCGGTGGCCCGACGCCGAGAGTCGCTACGTGGTGTGCGCCGACGACCGCGCTCTGGTGCCCGACGGCGAGCGTCGACTGGCCCGCGAACTGCTCGGGGTCGAGCCGGTCGAGCTGCCGGGCGGGCACAGCCCCTTCCTGTCCCGTCCGGCGGCGTTGGCCGACGTCGTTCTCGCCGACCTGCCCTGACCGGCGGTCAGGTGCCGCGGAGTGCGTCGCTCAACCGGACCCGGGCGCCGGTGCGGATCACCGCGTTGCGGTAGATCCGGCCGGAGAGCCAGGTGAGCGCCGGGATGAGTGCGATGACCAGGATGACGGCCAGGCCGGCCTCCCAGGGCGGCACCCCGCCCATCGCCAGCCGCATCGGCATGAGCGTGGGGGCGAACATCGGGATCACCGACAGCACCTCGATCAGCCCGCTACCGGGGTTGGACGGCAGGATCGAGATGCCGAGCACGTAACCGATGATGACGAACATCAGCACCGGTGCGATCACGCCGCCGACGTCCTCCTGGCGGGACACCAGCGCTCCGACGGCGGCGAAGGCCAGCGCGTAGGCGAAGAACCCGAGCAGGTACCAGACCACCAGCCAGACGAGAGTTCCGGTCGCCGCCGACACGGAGATCGTGAGCACTCCGGTCAGCAGCCCGGTGACGAGACCGGCGACTCCGATGGCCACCATCTGTAAGAGACCCACGATCCCGATGCCGAGCACCTTGCCGGCCATCAGCTGCCACGGCCGGATCGTGGACAGGAGCAGCTCGACCACCCGGCTGGACTTCTCCTCGACCACCCCCTGAGCGACCGACTGCCCGTTCATCATCAGCGACATGTAGATGAGGATCCCGGCGATGATGCCGACGATCAGCTGCTGTGTCTGGTATTTGTGCGGCGGTTGCAACGCGACGACGTCGAGCTTCGCCGCGGCCACCGTCCGGTCGACCTGAGCCGGGTCTCCGCCGAGCTTCGCGATCTGTTGGTCGAGCGCGACCTGCTGGGCGAGCACCGTCAGCACGCCCTTGACCTTGCCGTCGAGGTTCTTCTTCACGATGACCCGCAGCTGTCCGCCGTCGGTCTCCACGAAAGCGTCCAGCTTGCCGTCGCGGACCTGCTGCCGGCCCGCCGCGGCGGACACGGTGCTGGTGGTCACCTTCTGGCCGACCGCCGAGGCACTGGCCTTCAACGGCGCGGCGATGACGGCGTCCCGACCCGCGAGACCCACCGCGGAGGCCGAGGTCCCGCCGTTGACGAACTTCAGGACGATGGTCAGCGCGACGAGGATCACCACCGTCACGGCGGTCGCGATCCGGAAAGCCTTGGACCGCAGCCGGGTGTCGATCTCGCGGCGGGCGATCAGCCACACCGCCGATCCCGACCCCAGCGTGGTGTCGGCGCTCTCCACCGGCGTGCCGGTCATGCGGCTTCCCCTTCACTCACGACGTTGCGGAACAGCTCGGTCAGGGATGGCCGGCGGCGGGCGAACTCCCGCACCGGCCCGGAGGCGAGCGCGGTCTTGAGTACCAGTTGGTCGTCGGCGCCGGGGCCCAGATCGAGGACGGTCGCGCTGCCTTCCCGGCCTCGTACCGTCACGTCCGGAAGTCCGGCGGCCCAAGTCTCGGGAGCGCCGGGCGCGTCAACAACGAGCTGGGTGGTGCCGCCCGAGCGGAGCTCGTCGACCGAGCCGCAGGCCACCATCTGGCCGCCGCGGACGATGCCGACCCGGTCGCAGAGCCGCTCGACGAGGTCGAGCTGGTGGCTGGAGAACACCACCGGCACGCCCGCCGCACACTGCTCCCGCAGCACCTCGCTCATCACGTCGACGGCGATCGGGTCGAGGCCGGAGAACGGCTCGTCCAGGACGAGGATCCGCGGGTCGTGGATCAGGGCGGCGGCCAGTTGGACCCGCTGCTGGTTGCCCAGACTGAGCTTCTGCACCTCGTCGTCGCGGCGGGAGGCGACACCGAGCCGGTCGGTCCACGAGTCCATGGCCCGCCGGGCCGCCTCGGTCGACATGCCGTGCAGGCGGGCCAGGTAGATCAGCTGCTCGCCGACCTTCATCCTCGGGTAGAGGCCGCGTTCCTCCGGCATATAGCCGATCTGGCGGCGGGTCTCGAGGGTGACCGGCGACCCGTTCCACCGGACCTCGCCGGAGTCGGCGGCCAGCACGCCCAGCGCGATCCGCATCGTCGTCGTCTTTCCGGCGCCGTTGCTACCGACGAACCCGAAGAGCTCACCGGCGTGTACGTCAAAGGTGATCTCGTCGAGGGCGACTATGTCGCCGTAGCGCTTGGACACTGCGTCGATCTCCAACCGCGCGTCGGCGTCGATCGCCGATTCCGTCATGCAGCCCGTCCTCGTCTGGTTTGTCGACCCGTGTTGTGGACCCGTGCGCCTCGGCCAATGTAGAGGCCGTGTCGAACCATTTCGACTGCCCGCCCGTACAGAGCGAGCCGTCACGAAGCTGATACTTCGGCGGATAGCTCGGTTTTCGCCCAAATTGCGCAGAGAAGGGCAACACTAGCGCTGGTTGCCCGACTCGGGACCGGGCGGCTTTGGGTTCACGGCATTCTCGGTCCACCCGGGTGGGGGTGTGCACATGACTGTCGGACGACTTCGCATGGTGATTGCTGCGCTGGCGATTCTTGCCCCGGTCGCGGTCCAACCGGGTACGGCTTCGGCGATCGCCCCGACCCAGCGCGACGGCGAGGTGGTCGCCGACGGTGCGTGGTGCTGGATCCAGGACCCCCGTGCCGTCCACTATGTCGGCGCCCACGACCGGACCTACGTCGGCTATGTGACGTCCACCGGAGACATCGACGTCGTCAGCATCGACAGCGGCACGGCGGTACTCACCCACGCCACGTTGCACCCGAGGTTCCAGGCGGATGACCATGCGGCGCCCGGCCTCGAGGTGCTGCCCGGCGGCCGGATCGCGGTCTTCTACTCCCAGCACGGCGGCGAACACATGTACTACCGGATCTCGGTCCACCCGGAGGACATCAGCACGTTCGGTCCGGAGAAGACCGTGGACGGGCGAAACAGCCCTGGGGACAAGGGATTCACGTATGCCAACCCCATCTACCTGCCCGCAGAACACCGGACCTATCTGTTCTTCCGGTCCGGGGACAACCGTCCTGCCGTGATGTGGAGCAGCGATACCAACCTTGCGCACTGGTCGGACGCGCAGGACATCGCCGCACCCGAAGGCGGCGCCGGATCCTTCGCCCGGCCCTATGCGAAGTACGCGACGAACGGCAACGACAGCATCCTCATCGCCTTCACCGACGGACACCCTCGGGACGCCAAAACCAATTCGATCTATGCGCTCGTCTACCGCGGCGGCGTCCTGCACAGCGTCGACGGGAAGTCGCTGGCGACCGTCGGTCCACGGCGGCCGGGCAGCCCGTTGCACGCCGCACCGGTGCACATCAAGGGCCTCGCGAAGGCCTACAACGGGGCGGACGCGGGCGGGAAGGCGTGGGTCCACAGCGTCGCCTTCGGTCAGGACGGGCACCCGGTGATCGCGTTCGCGTCCTTCCCGCGATCCTCGGCCCCAGCCGACACGGACCACCGCTACCACTACGCCCGGTGGACGGGTTCCGCCTGGACCGACAACGAGTTCGCCGCCGCCGGAGGATCGATCGTGTCCACCGGCAGCGAGCCGGACTACTCCGGCGGCCTCACTCTCGACCCGAACGATCCGTCCGCCCTCTACACCTCGCGGAAGGCCGGGAGCGCGTGGCGGATCCAGCGCTGGCACACCCCCGACGGCGGCTTGCATTTCGATACCCCCGTCGACCTCACCCCCAATTCCCCGCTGAAGAACATCCGACCGGTCATTCCGTCGGGGCCGCCCGGCGACGTCCACGCCCTCTGGATGTCCGGCCGGTACGACCACTGGAAGGGCGATTTCCTGACCCACATCCGGGCGCTCACCAGTGGTCCGGAGCCGACCACCACGCGGATCAGTCTCTCCGCGCCGGCCGCCGGGCCAGGACAACCGCTGACCGTCAGCGCCCGGGTGGTGCAGGGCTTCGAGGGCTCGAACGTCGCCCACGGACGGCTGTCGCTGTGGAGCCATATCGTGAACCAGCCCTACCACGAGGTGTCGACGGTGACGGCGGACGCGGGCGGGCTGGCGCACTGGACCGTGCGGCAGAGCGCGGACACCCGGTATCAGGTGCGCTTCGCAGGGGCCGCGCCGTGGGGCGCCTCGGTGTCCCCGTCGCCGGCCGTCGTCGGCATTCGCACCGTGGCCGCCACCTCCGGGCGGGCATCGTCGGCATCCCCGTACAACTCTGGCAGAGCTCACCGGCGAGTAGGTCGAAGGTGATCTCGTCGAGGGCGACCACGTCGCCGTAGCGCTTGGACACCGAGCGGCAGGTCACGAAACTGATACTTCGGGAGATACCTCGGTTTTCACTCGCATCGGCGTGAGAAGGACAAGACTAGTGCTGGTCGCCCGGCCGAAGCCGGGCGCCAGTCAGCACGTGGTGTTCCGGGCTCTGCCCGCATGGGGGTGTACACGTGGCCGTCGGACGGCTCCGCGCGATCGGTGCTGCCCTCGCACTCCTCGCCCTCGTCGCCGTCCAACCGAGTACGGCGTCGGCCGCGGCCCCCGCTCCGCGGAATGGCGAGTTGGTCGCCGATGGTGCGTGGTGCTGGTTCCAGGACCCCCGGGCCATCCACTATGTCGGCGCCCATGACCGGACTTACGTCGGCTACGTGACCTCCACCGGCGACATCGACGTCGTCAGCCTCGACAACGGCACCGCGGCGCTCACCCACACCACGTTGCACCCGAAGTTCCAGGCGGACGACCATGCCGCGCCCGGCCTCGAGGTGCTGCCCGACGGCCGGATCGCCGTCTTCTACTCCAAGCACGGCGGCGCACAGATGTACTACCGGATCTCGGTCCACCCGGAGGACATCAGCACCTTCGGACCGGAGAAGACGGTGGACGGCAGAAACAGCCCTGGGGGTAAGGGATTCACCTATGCCAACCCCATATATCTCCCCGCAGAGCACCGGACGTATCTGTTTTTCCGGTCCGGGGACAACCGTCCTGCCGTGATGTGGAGCAGCGATGCCAACCTCGCGCACTGGTCGGACGCGCAGGACATCGCCGTACCCGATGGCGCCGGATCCTTCGCCCGGCCCTATGCGAAGTACGCGACCAACGGCACGGACAGCATCCTCATCGCCTTCACCGACGGGCACCCGCGGGACGTCAAGACCAATTCGATCTACGCGCTGATCTACCGCGGCGGCGTTCTGCACAGCGTCGACGGGAGGTCGTTGGCGACCCTCGGTCCACGGCAGCCGGGCAACCCGTTGCCGGCCGCACCGGTGCACACCAAGAGCCTCGCCAAGGCCTACGACGGGGCCGGGACGGGCGGGAAGGCGTGGGTGCACAGTGTCGCCTTCGGTCAGGACGGGCACCCGGTGATCGCGTTCGCGTCGTTCCCGCGCTCGGCCCCCGCCGACACGGACCACCGCTACCACTACACCCGGTGGACGGGTTCCGCCTGGACGGACAATGAATTCGTCGCCGCCGGCGGATCGATCGTGTCGACCGGCAGCGAGCCCGACTACTCCGGCGGCCTGACCCTCGATCCGAACGATCCGTCCACCCTCTACACGTCCCGGGAGGCCGGGAAGGCGTGGCGGATTCAGCGCTGGCACACCCCCGACGGCGGCGTGCATTTCGATGCGCCGGTCGACCTCACCCCCGACTCCCCGGTGAAGAACGTCCGACCGATCGTCCCGTGGGGACCGCCCGGCGACGTCCAGGCCCTGTGGATGTCGGGCCGGTACGACCACTGGAAGGGCAATTTCCTGACCCAGATCCGGGCGCTCACCACAGGGCCTGCTCCGACCACCACGCGGATCAGTCTCTCCACGCCGGGGGTCACGCCGGGACAACCGCTGACCGTGAGCGGCCGGGTCGTGCAGGGCTACCAGGGCACGGTCGTCGCCCATGGCCGGCTTTCGCTGTGGAGCCATATCGCGAACCAGCCGTACCGCGAGGTGTCGACGGTGACGGCCGACGCGACCGGGCTGGTGCAATGGACGGTGCGGCAGAGCGCGGACACCCGGTACCAGGTGCGCTTCACCCGGGCAGCGCCTTGGGGCGCATCGGTCTCTCCGTCGCCCGCCGTCGGCATGATGGCGAAGACGGCGATCCGGCTCAGCGTCGACCACGCGACCGTGGTCGCGGGACGGCCGGTGGTCGTGGGAATACGTCTCGTCGCCGCCACGTCCGGGGCGGGCATCGTCAACGTCCCCGTGCAGCTGTGGCAGTCCGTCAACGGGCGCACCTGGGCGCCGCGGGCAACGGTTCGGACCGGAAGCGGCGGGCTCACCCACGTCACGACGCATCCCGGGGTATCCGTCAGCTACCAGGCCAGGTTCGCCGGCAGCGCCACCCTTGCCCGGAGCAGCTGCCCGCCTCACCGGGTCGGTGTCGTCGCCGCCTGACCGACCGCGAGGTCGAGCAGCGCCCGGTCCTGGCCGGGTCCGGCGATCGCGCAGAGTCCGACCGGCCCGCCCTGGACGTCGAGCCGGGCGAGGACGGCTGCCGGGAGACCGGCGAGGCTGGCCAGGCAGGTCAGCGCGACGGTGCCCGATCGGATGGCCTCCTTGCGATCCGCACTCAGCTGCGCCGCGGGCGCCGTACTGCTCGCCGCCGGCAGCAAGATCGCCGTACCGGGCGGGATCCGGTCGGCGAGCGCCCGCGCGGCGGAACGCAGTATGTCGGCGGCGCGGTCCTCCTGCTCGGGCCTCACACGGGAGGCCTGCGCGAAGCGATCGGCGATCCCCGGCCCGAGCGCCCCGGGATGCTCGGTGATCCAGGGCCCGTTCGCCCGCCACGCCTGCGCGCCCTGTACGGCCCGGAACGCCGCCCGCCAGGCGTCGAGGTTGCCCTCGCACAGCGACGGGATGCTGCGGACGGTCGGTCCGACGAGGCTGCGGCCGGCCGATTCCACTGCCGCTGCGACCTCCGGGTCGGCCAGCGCGAGGAGATCATCGGCGAGGAGACCGACCGTCAGCGGCGTGGCGCAGGCCTGGGGCAACAAGACGTCGCCGACCCGGGCGAGAGTGGCGGCGTCGCGGGCCAGCCATGCCACGGTGTCGAAGGAGGGGGCGAGCGGCAGCAAGCCGGTCGTGGACACCGCCGCGTGGGTGGGCCGGAACCCGAGCAGCCCGCAGTAGGAGGCCGGGATCCGGATCGACCCGGCGGTGTCGCTTCCGAGGCCGACGTCGGCCAGGCCGAGCGCGACCGCGCTGGCCGGCCCGTTCGACGACCCGCCGGGGATGTGCCCGGGCGACGCTGGATTCGGTGGTGTCCCGTAGTGGACGTTGGTCCCGGACAGGCTGTAGGCGAACTCGTCGGTCTGCGCCAGGCCGGCGATGTCGGCACCCGCGGCGAGCAGGGCATCGATCGCCCAGGCGTTCGACTCCTCGACCGGCGCACCGGCGAGCCACGTCGGGTTGCCGGCGCCGATCCGCTGACCGGCGACGGCGTACAGATCCTTCACGGCCACCGTCGTTCCGGTGAGCGGTCCGCCAGGGGTGCCGCGCACCAGCGGATTGCCCTCGACCCGCCAGACCGCCTGGTCGCTTCCCGCACGGTCCGCCATGCCCACAGCATGCCCGCTGACCCGGTGCGACCATGAAGGGATGGCGGACGACGTGGCGGCGGTGCTGGCAGCCAAGCGAGCCGAGCTCGAGGCCGAACTGGCCCGGCTCGCTCTCCCGACCAGCGAGCCGAGCGGGATCTCCTTCGGCAAGCGGATCGGGGAAGGGACCAGTGTCGCGGTCGACCGGTTGTCGCAGGTCGCGGCGCACGACCGGCTGCAGGAAGTGCTGGCCGACGTGCTCCGCGCACAGGAGAAACTCGAGGAAGACACCTACGGCACGTGCGACCGGTGCGGCGGCCCGATCGCTCCGGAACGCCTCGATGCACTGCCCTGGGCGACCCGTTGCGTGGCCTGCGCTGCCAAACGCGACTAGCGGTTTACTGCGACTGATCGCGTTGCGGTGAGCCACTCTGGGGTGACGGAAAGTTCTTGTGTGGCAGGGGTTTCCGGGCTCGAAGAATTGTCGGTGGGTCGGTTTATGGTGTGGTCATGGTCAGCAGTTCGGGTCCCGGTGGACACCCGGTGTGGGACGCGGTCGGCTGCCTGACGGCCGCGGTCGACGGGCTCGCCGGTTCCGCGTTGTGGCGGTGCGGGGATGAGGAGCTGCTCGACCTGCAGCAGGTGCTGGAGACGGCGGCGCGGCGGTTGTCGGCGGCGTCGTTGCGGCTGGTCGCCGAGGTCGACGACCGCCGG
>DASXJE010000052.1 GCA_036497565.1 Mycobacteriales bacterium | reverse complement strand
CTCGCCTATCGAGTCGCTCCCGGTGACGCCCGCCATGATCATGGACGCGCTGGACTGCCCGGCGCAGTCCTGACCTGTCGGCGCCCCGGCAGCCCGTGCCCGGCAACGGTGGACCTGGTTTCCGGCCGGAACGCCGCTGGTGCGGCCGGATCTCAATCTCGTCGCGGAGGTCCACGCGCTTGGTCCCTTGACCGGGAGATCCGGCAGACTAGTACCAAACCAAGTGCCAACGCCCCCAGATTTCATCAGACAGAGCGAGACGTTCTCGGACGTCGCAACGGCTCTGAACTGCGGTAATCGGACCTAGCGCGATGTCGTCAGACGAAACCGGCATGCATGGTATGCAGAAGGTCAGGGGTTCGAATCCCCTTAGCTCCACCATAAGTTCGATTTTTCCACTTTTACCTGCGAATTTATACACAGAGTGACCCTCTCGCTCACAGCACGAGCGAGAGGGTTCTTGCTGGTCAGTGGCCGTTTTTCGTGTTCTAGTCCCGTAAGGTGTCGTGCCTCTTGGGACTGATGTTGTTTAGGTCATAGGTGTCGCGGCCATGGTTCATCGGCGGTAATCCGGTCATCGGCGAGGTAGAGCCGACGGACGAGTGCTTGGTTGAGTAGCCGGCGGCGGTCGTCGGTGCAGCTCCGATAGACCTGGACCAGGTCAAGGGACCCACCGGCGTCGTGGTCGACGGTTTCACCTGTGGTGAGCGTGGCCAAGGCTTCTGTGATCTGTTGTTGGGTGACGGTGGCGTAGTAGCGCTCGACGGCGTGTTCGACAACGGCCACGTTCACGTACGGGGCTTGGCAGATGCCGTGCTGCCGGTTACGGCAGAAGAAGTAGGGTGTATTCGTCGCCGCGTCGCGTCACGGTGTGCTGGATGATCATCCGTCCTGTGGTCCCGGCCCAATGACAGCGTCCGCAGTACAGGGTGCCTTTGAGGTAATAATCATGCACCCTGCGCCGCTCTCCACTGGTGCTGCGGGCGCCGAGCACGGCTTGGACATGGTCGAAAAGGTGTTGGTCGATGAGCGGATGGTGTCGGCCGGGGAGTTCTTCGCCGTGGTAGGTGATGTAGCCCAGGTAGTAGCGGTCGCGCAGCATTCGGGCCAGCTTGCTGATCGATACCCGTTGGGCTGGGTGCCGGGCAGTGGATCGGGTGCGTAGCCCTCACCGGTAGAGCCGTTCGGAAAGTTGGTCCATGGTCAGGTCGCCCGCAGCGAACAGCTCGAAGCCCAATTGGACCAGAGGTGCGCGTTCGGGGTCGACGACGACGGTGCGGATGTCGCGGCCGTTGGTGCGGTCGATGTGGTTGAGGTAACCGAGCCGGGCGCGCCCGATGGTGCCGCCGTTGCGGGCCTTCTGACCCATCTTGTAGGCGATATCGGCACCGGACTCGCGGGACTGGTACTCGTTGAACGTCGCGAGAATGCCGTGCATCAATTGGCCAACCGAGGTGCCGTCGATTGACTCCATTGCCGAGATCAGCGTGACGCCACGTTGCCGCAGGTCGGCCATGACGAGTGCGTCGTCGACCCGGTTGCGGGCCAGCCGGGACAGCTTGTACACGATCACGTGATCAACATCGTCGGCGTTGCGGATACGTCGGAGCATGCGTTGGAATGCGGGACGTTTGGTCATCTCCGTGGCGGACCGTCCCGGCTCGACGTATTCGTCGACGATCGTGAGGCCGAGTTGCTCCGCCTTGCGGTGACACGCGACGCGCTGGGCCGGGATCGAGATGCCCTCAGGGTCGTAGTCCCGCCCAACCCGGCGCGCCGACGACACCCTTAGATAGATCACTGCTCGGCCGCACGGAGGCGCTCCACTGAGGAACGGACCGGGGACAGCAGGGGACGAGGTTGCAGTGCCATTGTTCATGGCAACGGAGTCGAGCGGCACCCTGCGTCAAGCGCGACTGCACATCACATTCGACGACCGGATTCACGTCATCGGGTGAAGGTTGACTCCGGTCCATCGGAGGAGATGTCCCGCATTGCATCGAGGGCGGTGATCTCGTTGCCAGCCACAAGGTGTGCTGCGGTCGGCATGGATCGTCTTCGGAGGTCGACGGGGCTATCCGGAATCCCGGCCAAACGTGGCGGTGGGACGGGAATCGCCGCGTTGTTCTGTGCTGGTCTGGCGGCTACTTCCAGATGCCGAGTTGCTCGACGTAGGCGTTTCCGATAACCGGCTGCCCCTGGTAGCTACCCGCCACGATGGACGCTGCTTCGTTGATGCCGGGGCTGAAGGGCGCGTGCGCTTGGATTTCTTGCAGGGTTAGCGTGGCCGTCACGGTGAGTCTGGTGTTCAGGCTGGGAATCTTGACGGTCCCATTTGCCGGCGTAGCGTTGCCCGGTGGTGGGGCTGGTCTGGAAGTCGATCGCGTCGGTTGCCAGCGGGGTGACGGGCACGACACTCTCCGATCCGTCGCGATGTAGCACGGTGGCCCACTGCTGTTCGCCCTGCTTGTCGAGCAGGTCCCAGAGGTTGATCGACTCGCCGTTGTCGAGTTGAACGGTCAGGGTGATGTCGACCTCGACGTCCTCGACCCGGGCTTTGATCGTGTACGTGTGCAGGTCTCCGGTGAACACGTTGTCGCCGATGCGGACGTCGCAGGTCTCGCTTGAGGCGGAGAACGTCTCGGCGGCGAACTCCGCGACGTAGTTCACCGCGGTGCCGTCGGGCAGGGTGAGATCGATACGGATCGCCGGGCTCAGCGGTTTGTCCAGGTCGGTGAACTCCTTGGTCAGGAAGACCACGACGAGCTTCGCGCTGTCGTCGAGATGGGCGTCGAAATACCACCACTCGTACGTGCCCGACGCACCGCCGGTGCGCATCCCGTCCTCCGACGGCTTGATCACTCGGGGTTCGATACCGAGCCGTGCGTAGTCCTGTGGCGTGTTACCGAGGCGAGCGGGAGAGTTGTGGTTTTGGTATGGGACATGGGTTCGTACTCCTTCGCTTGGTCGACGGCGTCAGCTCGGGTCGGCGAGCCGGGGGAAGAGCCGATATGCGTTACGAGTGGTCAGGCCGCGCCACGTGTCGCCGCCGGGTTGAGGAGCGGAATCGACGGAGTCGACCTGGATGGCAGCGGCGGGGGCGGGAGTCCAGCAGTAGTCGCTGCCGTAGAGCAGGTGTTCGCTGCCGAAGGCTGTGGTCAGGGCCGGGATCTGGTGGGGGAAGGGCGTACCGGCCATGTCGAACCAGAGTCGGCCGACCTGTTCGGGGACCGGCAGTGCCGGGCCTGTGCTGTTGTCCAGGCCCATGCCGCTGCGGAACAGTTCCATGCGATCGGTGAGCAGCGGCAGGGTGCCGCCGCCGTGGGTGAAGATCCACGGGATGTCGGGATAGCGTTCGAGACGGCCGGTGAAGACCAGGTCGGACACGGTACGGGTGGTGTCGAAGAGGAACTCCAGCATCGGCCGAGGGCGGCCCAGCGACACGGCTTCGGGGTGGAGCGGCGATGTCGGGTGGACGAAGACGGGAGTGTGGCGCCGGTCGAGCTCGACGAGCAGCGGTTCGTAGCGGGCATCACCGAGGTAGATCCCGTCGATGTTGGTCTCGGTGGTCACGCCGTCGCCGCCGAGTTGGTCCATGGCGTAGGCCAGCTCGGTGAGTGCCGCGTCGACATCCGGCAACGGCAGGGAGGCGAAGTGTCCGAAGCGGCTGGGGTGAGCCCGATGGATCTCGGCCCCTGCGTCGTTGACGTGCCGGGCGAGCGCTTGCGTGGCCGTTGGGTCACCGAAGGAGACACCGGGGGAAGAGATCGACAAGATGGCCGTCGCGATGCCCCACTGGTCCATCAGTTCTAGGTGCTGCGCGGCGTTCCAGCTCGGCCAGCCGGGGACGCCGTCCGGATAGCGATGGCCGGCGTCCGTGGCGGCCTGGATGTAATGGTCGGTGAGGAAGTGGGCGTGCACGTCCACCAGAGGCGTGCGCGCCGGGTCGGTGTTCGTCATGGTCAGCCCCAGTTGCCGACGAGTTCGAGGTAGCCGTAGCCGGTGACCGGCTCTCCCTGGTATGTGCCGGTGATGGTGGCCGTTCCCTCGAACTTGGTCATTATGTCCACAGTGGACACGATCTCCTGCTGCTGGTAGGGCACCTCGACGATCAGTTCGGTGTCGATCTGCGGGACGCGGAAGACGCACCGGGTGGGATAGCGGTGGCCGGAAGCCGGGCTGGTCCAGTATTCGGTCATCTCGACCGGTTCCATGCGCGGCACCACGACGTGCGTGCCATCGGGGTGGACAGCGGTGAGTGCGAGGTAGATCTTGTTGTCGATCATGTCGCGGATCTGAGCCGCCGCGATGTTGACGCCGTTGTTCAGCTGGGGGTTGGTCCACATCCAGTTCATGACCTGGGGCGTTGCTCCGTCCGGATCTGGAGCGGGCGTGTTGTCGCCGAGTCCGAGTGCGAAGAAGCCGGGTAGACCGCCCCATTGGCGGTCCAGCCAGGAGGCGCCGGTGACGGGATAGGTCACCGCGTCGATCATGACCGTTCCGGTCGTGGGCATCGCGGGGAAGGCGAACTCGTACTGCTCGTCGAGGTCGAGGAAGTGGAACTGGCCCTGTCCGTTCATCAGTACGGGCGGGGCCGGGTTGGTCGTGGTGATGTCGATGCTCGCGTTCTTACCGGTGACGCGCACCGCGCAGCCGTTGCGGTCGCCGGTGAAGGTCAGTTCGGGCGTGCTGATGTGCATGCGCTCCGCGCGCAGCTCGACCTGATCGAGTGGGTAGAGGTATTCGAAGTTGCGGGATACGCCGACCGTCTCGTTCACGACGACCACGTTCAGCGCAACCATGTCGGCCCCGGTGGGCAGGGTCTGGATCATGAAGTGGACCTGGAACCCGATGCGCTGTCCCGCGCTGTCCAGATTGGACACGATGAACCAGGACTCCAGGGGCCACCGGCCGCTGTGCCAGGACAGGTCGCGGTCGATGTCCAGGACCGTGCGTGATTCGGCGACCCGGTAGGTCACCCCGTCGACAGTGACCGTGTCGGGCCGGTGCGTGGAGAGGGATGTCATTGGAAACGTCCTCAAATGCTGGGCGACATCTGTTAGTTTATTGACGCGTGTCGCATAAAATCACGCTACGAACGGTGCTCGGTTCCGATCAATGTCACATCGAGCTAGGCGACAGTTAGTGGACGAAATGGTGGAAGTGTCAAGCGAGCGGCCTCGTGATCGCCGCGTCCGGCGTACTCGGCGGGTGCTGCAACAGGCGCTCCTGGAGTTGCTTGGCGAGGAGCCGTTGTCGGCGTTGACGGTCAGCCAGATCGCGGCCCGCGCCGATGTGTCGAGACAGGCTTTTTACCTGCACTTCAGTTCGAAGGAAGAGCTGCTGCTCAGCCACGTGGACGATGCCTTCGACGAAATCAGAGCCTCGGTGCTGCCCTCGCCCACCCGGTCGGTCGGCCTGCGGCAGTTGCTCGCCGCGACCTACGGCGAGTGGGCCTTGCATGCCGATTCGCTGCGCTTCGCGCTCCAGATCGAGGACAAGGACCATGTCATCGAACGTCTACGGCTTCATGTCGCGGATCTGATGGAGGCGTTCGCGCGGTATGGCCGGGAGGACGTCGTCGCGTACCCGATGCACGAGTACATTGTGGACTTCATCACCGGCGGTGTGTACATGTTGCTGCGTTCCTGGAGCCGTGATGGTCTGGCCACTCCGGCCGGGCAGATGGCGGAACTCACCTACAGCCTCATCGGCCCGCAGGTCCGCGGCAGGGGCCACCGTTAGGCGAACCGAGGGAACAGCGTGAGCGCATTGTCGCGTTCGACGTCGCGCAGTTCGGCCGAGGTGAAGCCATCGAAGCTGGTCAGGTTGTCGATGTTGTGTACGACCGTCGGCTCCGGAGCGGCGGGCCAGTCGGTGCCGAAAAGGATGTGGTCGGAGCTCGTGACTTCGAGAGTGGGCAGCAGGGAGTTGCGGCTGCCGGCCAGGGCCGTCTCGTAGTAGAGCCCGCGCAGTACCTCGGCGACGTGCGCGGGATCGATGTCCGCGTCCTCGGGTCCCCGACCCATCACGGTGTGCTCGCCGACCCGCCAGCCGAGCATCGGCAGCACCCCACCGCAGTGGGCCAGGATCAGCTTGAGTCCGTGAATCCGCTGGAACAGGCCGGTGTAGAGGGCGTTGGTGATGTTGCGCGCGGTGTCGAAGGGGAATTCCACGATCGAGCTCGGGCGGCCGAAGCCGAGAACGTCGATGTGCGGGCAGTCGACCGGATGCACGAACACCGGCACCCCTCGTCGGGCCAACTCCACCAGTACCGGTTCCAGGCTCGGGTCGCCGAAGTAGTGGCCGGCCACGTTCGAGGTGAGTATGACGCCGTCCAGGCCCAGTTCGTCAAGGGCGTAGGCGAGTTCGGCCAACGCTTGGTCGGGGCCGTCGCCGGGCAGGCTGGCAAATGCGCCGAACCGGTCGGGGTGCGTGGCGATCAGCTTGGCGTTGCCCTCGTTGATCGTCCTGGACAACCGCTTACCGAAGTCCGGGTCGTCGTCGGTTCCGGTGAACGTCATGGGCATGGACACGATCTGGGCCGCGATGTCGTGGCGGTCCATGTAGGCGAGGGCGGCTTCCGGTGTCCATCGGACGGAGATCTTGTAGCCGCCGGTCGGGCGGTAGCCGCGGGCGGCGACGGCCGCCATCACCTCCTCCCGCATGGCGTGGGTGTGGACGTCAATGCGATGACCGGGCATGGTTGGTGCTCCTTTGCTGCTGGTACTGCTGTGTCATGCTCTGCTTTTCTTTGGGTTGGCCTATGTCTAGAGCGATGCCAGACGCCGGCGTGCGGTGCGTCGCACGTCCGCGTAGGTGCGGGTGGAGCTCTTGGCCTGGCTCATGAGGTTGACCCCGAGGACGCGGCCGATCACCATGCGGGCCTGCGTGCTCGGATTCTGGTAGCGGACCTGCGAGCCGATCCAGGAGACCGCGTCGGCTTCGGGTTTCCACGCCGCCTCGTAGCGGGCGCCGACGGTGTCCAGCGGTCCGGATGCGAGGCACTGGTCGAGCACCATCGCTGATTCCAGGGCCGCGTTGCCGCCCTGCCCGATCGGTGGAAACGCAGCGGCGGCGTCGCCGAGCAGCACCGCGCGGCCGGCATGCAGGCTGGAACAGGTCAGCCGCTGTCCCAGATGGACGAACTGACGCCGGGCGAACTCGGCGATCGCCTGCTCGCTGGTCAGCTCCAGCGTGCGCGGTACGTGCTCGCGCAGCCAATCGGTGGCTTGTTCGGGAGAGCCGAAGGTAATCGGCTTGTTCACTCCGAGCACGCCCAGCCACCGCACGCCGTCTGGTTTGTCCTCATCCACGATGACCGCGACCAGCGCAAGGGGGCTGAACGCCAGGCCGTAGTTCAAGAAGTGTTTGTCCAGCTTGTCGCCGACCTGGTCGAGTTCGAGGAGGAGCCCGTAGTTGGGGACAGCGGAGGTCTCCACAGTGAATCCTTCGACCCGCTCGGTCATCGCCGTCGGGACGGCCGAGCCCGCGCCGTCCGCGCCGACGACGAGGTCGAAACGCCGGTCTGCCACCTCTCCCGCGTGCACGTCGACAGCACGGACGTCGTTGTGGAACACGAACTCGATCAGGTCGCGGTGCCGCTGCTCGGCCAGCGACATCAGCGCGCGAGTGATGTCGCCTCGCGAGCCGATCCACCCCGGCTCGGGCCAGGGGTCAACCACCCGGCCCCGGAAGATGATCCCGCGGAAGGAGGTCAGGTGAGCGTCGAACGAGGTGACGGCGTCGATGTGGCGCAGCGCGTTGAGTCCGTGACCGGTGATGTCGATGGGGTAGGAGCGGTCGGGGTTGAAGCGCGGCATGCGTTCGGGGTGGTCGTCGCGTTCGAACACCGTGGTGCGGATGCCGCGCCGGGCGAGCGCGATGGCCGCCGTCAGCCCGCCGGGGCCGCCTCCGATGATCGCGATGTCCGGCACGGCGCCTCCTTTGATTTCGGATCAATGATAGCGAATCAGTTAGAATGCGCATCATGAGCACCAGCCGAGCGGCACGCGCAGCCTCGACGCGGGGCAAACTCCTCGACGCGGCCGTCCAACTATTCGCGGACAAGCCCTACGACGAGGTGTCGGTCCACGATCTCGCCAATGCCGCCGGCGTCGCCTACGGGCTTATCGCCCACCACTTCGGCAACAAACGGGGCATCCACCTGGAGGCCATGCGGCAGATCGCCCGCAAACTCACCCAGGCCCCGCCGCCGCCCGGCCCCCCCGGGATGCGCATCCGGCATCTCATCCGCGACCACCTCGCGGCGATCGAGCAGAACCCGACCGCCTACCTGGGACTGATGCTCAGCGCTGATCCCGACAGCCACGCGATCATCGACTCCGCCAAGCAGTTCGCCGTCCAGTCCACCAGCGAAATCCTCGGGCTCGACCCGGAACGGCCGGCGCTGCGGCTGGTCCTGCGGTCCTGGTTCGTCACCGTCAACGAGGTCGCGGTCGTCTGGATCCAGGACGGATTTCTGTTCCCCGCCGAGGACATGGTCGAGCTGCTGACGGCCTGCCTCGCCGAGCTACTCCGCCAAGCCGCACGGCTGGACTCAGCGCTCGACCCGGCCGCCGGCGTTATCGGCCCTGAAGCGGTCGACGTCCGGGAAAAGACCGGGCAGGCTCGTCCGAGCTGAAGTACCTCTGCGGATGCCGACCTTGAGGTAGTCGTACGGACTCCCGAACGTCATCGGCAGAGACACGATCCGGGTAGCCATTTCCTGCCGGTCCATATAGGCCAGCGCGGCGGTAGCTCGCCGCTTCCTGATCGTCGCGGCGGCAGACGTTCATGCGGCCGATTTTAGACATCAAACTGATGGCAGTCACTTTATTCACCTGGCCGTTGACCTGGCTCTGGGCCAGGACATTCACGGCGTCGCTGATGCGGTCGTCCTGTTCGAACAGGCAGGTCGCGTAGTTCAGCTTGATCGGCATCCGTACCAGTTCGGGTCGCTGCCAGCCATTGTCGTCCAGCCAGTCCGCCAACCTGCTCGACCGGCCCATCGCGTCCACGACCAGGTCGGCGGGTTCGGTCACCGCTTCGGCGCCGTTGTGGGGTAGGTATCGCGCGCTCCTTCATCGCATCAGAGGCATGGAGCTCGGCTAGCTCGTTCCTGCAGGTCAGGGCGGTTCAGGCGGTTCTTCGCGGTTGCCGTGACCTTCTACGTTCCCCATAGGGATCAGGTTCCAGTGCGTGCGCGTGAGCGTCTCCAACCAGGAAGTTTCCCGCTGCGGAGTCGCCGCTGGATGCCAATCGGGAGCCGCGCGAGGCGGCGGCGAGCCTGCGACGCGCTGGCCGCGGAGTCAATGACGTGGGCGTCGTCGGCGGTATCTGCTTGGCCGTTCGCCGATCTCCCCGCCTGACTGCAGCCGTTCGACGGCTGTGCCGTAGCTTCGGCGGGGACGCACTGCAGCACTGTCACGTCGTCGAGTGCCTTCGCGAAGTCGGCGAGGGTTGCGGTGACGACGTGCTCTGCCTCCTCTGCCCTGAGTGACGGAACCGGGAGCGTGCCCTCAGTCCACTCGAACTCGATCCGCTCTCGCCGCGAGCCGCGCGTGACCCACCCGACCTGCTCACCGTGTGGTCAGGGTGATGCCGGGCGGCTTCAGCGTGTGCAGGTTGGCGGCTTCCCCAGACGGACGCCCGGATTCAGGGCAGCGCGGCGCTTCCGCTGACAGAGCCAGGCCGCCGAACTCAGACAGCCATGCCCCGGCCGCGGCGGACACGAACGCGGGAGGCGACGTCCGCTCGATGCCCGCGTCCCGGACCCACTTCTGCTATCACACCGACGTCGTGCGCGCCTGACGTGCTCCTGCTACGTGCCCGCGGGTCACGCTGCCTTGAGCCGCTTGCGTTCCGCCGCCACGATCGCGTGCCGCAGTTCGGTCTCGGAGCGAATGTCTACCGCGTCCGGCGCCGCGTTCGCCATGTCGCTGCGGCGCGCGTACTCATCGAACGCCTCGCGCTTGTCCGCCAACAGTTCGAGGACCCGCTGGTCGATGCCGTCCTCGCACAGCAGCCGGTGCACGTCCACGCGGCGCACCTGGCCCATCCGGTGCGCGCGGGCGACCGCCTGCTCTTCGATCGACGGGGTCAGCTGCGGCTCGGCGATGATGACCACCGACGCGGCCTGGATGTTCAGGCCCACGCCGCCCGCCTGGATCTGGGAGACCAGCGCCGCAGACCCCCTGGCGTTCGTGAACTCGTCCACCATCGCCTGGCGGTCGGCCGGCGGAATGTCACCTGTCAGCGGCCCGACGACGGGCATGCCCGGGACGCCGTCACGCCCCGCCAGCACCTCGATCACCGTCTCCAGCACGTCACGGAAGTACGAGAACACGATGACTTTGCGCCCGCCGTCGGCTGCCTCGCTGACAATCTCCACCAGCCGCCGGAGTTTCGGCGATCCCTTCACCGTTCCCGGGTCGAACGCGGCCCGGCGCATCGCCATGAAGTTCCCTTCCATGACCGCCTTCCGGTACGCGCGCAGCGCCGCCCCCTCGAGCGCCACCCATTCCTGCGTCTCCAGCCGGGCCGGCAGCTCGCTAAGCACGTCTTCCTGGTTGCGCCGCAGGTAGACCGGTGCCACCTGTTCCCGGAACTTGGTGCCATCCAGCACCTCATCCGTGACGTCCAGGTTCTCGGCGACCTCCGGGCGGAGGTGCCCGACCAGCACCCGGAACTCCTCCACCTTGTTCTCCATCGGCGTTCCCGTCAGGAACAGCGCCCGCCTGCTCCGCCCCGCCCGCTCGCTGACCGCCTGGGTGCGCAGCGCGTTCGGGTTCTTCGCGTAGTGCGCCTCATCAACGACGATCATCGCCACCGAGACGTCCAGGTCCCCCGGCATGGCGCGCAGCGCCTCGAACGTCGTGACCGCCACGCCGCCCCTGGCCACCCACTCCTGCGTGGCCGCCTCCCGCTTCATGCCCGGCAGGTGGAGTCGA
>DASXJE010000051.1 GCA_036497565.1 Mycobacteriales bacterium | reverse complement strand
TACGGCGCCGTCGACGTGCTGGTCGTCAACGCCACCGGCCCGCAGCCGGCCATCGCTGTCGAGGACCTCACCTGGCGGGACCTTCTCGACCAGCTGGAGTTCTTCGTGAAGAGCCCGACCCTGCTGGTGCAGGCGGTTCTCCCGGGCATGAAGGCACGCGGCCGGGGCCGGATCATCAACATCGGATCCGACCTCTTCGAGCGGGCCGAACCCGGCCTGTCGGCGTACTCGTCGGCCAAGGGTGCGCAGCTGGGCCTGACCCGGACGTGGGCCCGCGAGCTCGGCCCGCACGGGATCACCGTCAACCTCGTCGCGCCCGGCTGGATCCCGGTCGAACGACATTCCGCAGCGACGGCGGAGGAACTGCAGGCGTACGCCGACGAGGTGCCGCTCGGGTACCTCGGGAGCCCGGCCGATGTGGCCGCCGCGGTGGTGTATCTCGCCTCCGACGGGGCCGGCTTCGTCACCGGGGAGCGGCTTGCCGTCAACGGCGGTCACGTCATCGCCTGAGCGGTCCGAAGCCTTAAAGTGTTGACCCGTGGCCACCTGGGAGGACGTCCGTCGGATCGCGCTGGCGTTGCCGGAGACGAGCGAGCAGGGCTCGTGGGGCAGTCCGAGCTGGCGGGTGAAGGACAAGGGGTTCGTGTGGGAACGGCCGCTGCGACGAGCTGATCTCGACGCCCTCGGCGACGATGCCCCGGACGGGCCGATCCTCGGCGTACGCGTGGCCGACGTCGGCGTCAAGGAGGCGCTGGTCGCCGACGACCCCGCCGTCTTCTTCACGACACCGCACTTCGACGGCTATCCAGCGGTGCTGGTGCGCCTCGAGCGGATCGCCGTCGACGAGCTCGACGAGCTGATCGTCGACGCGTGGCTCCTGCGGGCACCGAAACGGCTGGCCAAGGAGTACCGCGACACCACCGGCTGACGCCCGGTCAGCCGGCGCGGCCGAGCACGTGGCGGAGCGCGGGTTCGAGCTCGGGATAGCGGAACTCGTGGCCGGCATCGAGCAGCCGCCCGGGGATGACGCGCTGGCTGGCACCGGCGAGCTCGGTCGACCCTTCGGTGCCGAGGATCAGTCGCGGGCCGGCGGACGGGACGGGGAGCAGCGCGGGTCGGTGCAGCACCCGGGCCAGGGTGCGGGTGTATTCGGCGTTGCGCACCGGGTGCGGAGCGACCGCGTTGACCGGTCCGGACAGCTCGGGGTCGACGAGCGCGCGGTGGTAGACGTCGACGAGGTCGTCGATACCGATCCATGAGTGCCACTGCGTGCCCGACCCGAGCCGGCCGCCCAGACCGGCGGCGAACAGCGGGTAGAAGATCTGCAGCGTGCCGCCCCGCGGGGACTGCACGATTCCGGTGCGGACGTTGACGACGCGGACGCCGGCATCGCGGGCCGGCGCGGCCGCAGCCTCCCAGTCGGCGACGAGGTCCGCGAGGAACCCGGTCCCGCCGCCGTCGGCCTCGGTGAGCTCCTCGTCGTCGCGGTCCGGTCCGTAGAAGCCGATCGCGGAGGCCACCACGAAGCTGAGCGAACCGTCTGGCGCCCGGGCGGCGAGCTCGGCCAACCGGCGCGTGGGCTCGATCCGGGTGTCGCGGACGGCGCGCTTGTGGTTGTCGGTGAACCGCCCGGCGATGGAGACACCCGCGAGGTGCACCACGGCGTCGACTCCGTCGAAGAGGTCCGGCGCCGGGTCGTCGGGCCGCCAGGTGCGCTCCGTGTCGTCGGTCGCGGCCCGCCGTACCAGCCTGATCACCCGATGGCCGCCGGTCGTCAGGAAAGCCGCCAGCGCCGACCCGATGAGTCCGGAGGAGCCCGTCATCGCCACCGTGAGGGGCTGTTGCCGGAAGCGGGCGGCCCGTCGGTGGGCGGCCAGGTCGTCGGCGAGTTGGCGATGGCGGTAGAGAAACGTCGAGCGGAGCAGCGAGGCGGGGACGGGGGTGTCGACGCGGTCGGTGACCCGCGTCGCGTCGGCGCCCTGCTCGGCGAACTCGTGCGTGTGGCGCCACGGCAACGGCAGGGAGATCAGTTCGTCCACGAACCGGTACGGCGGGTTGTAGCCGCTGTGCTGGGCCACCCATCGGATGCCCGGCGTCACCGAGAGCACCGCGCGCCCGTCGCGCAACGACGATGCCTCGCTGACGACCCGGATCGGCTGCCAGGGTGGACTCAGCCGGGTGATCGCGCCGGGCCGTTCGTGCCAGGCGAACACCTCCGTCAGCGGAGCGCCGACGACGCTGGAATGGACGATGCCCATCAGCCTTCTCCACCACGGTCGGCGACGGGTGCCGCGGCCCGGCGACCGGCCCGGGCCGCGGAGGAGGTGACGTCGGCGAACTCGCGTATCGCGCCGGTGACGTCGTCGAGAAAGGTCAGCACGGTGCGCGACTCGTCCGGATCGAGCCGCTCGGTGATGAGGGCGAGGGAGTTCAGGAGTGGGGCCAAGGTCGCGCGGACCTCGGTGCGGGCGGACTCACTCGCGTGCAGGGTGATGCGGCGGCGGTCGCTCGGGTGATTGTCCCGGCGCACGTGACCTGCAGATTCGAGGCGGTCGACGAGTGCTGTGGCCGACGCGGAGCTGATCCGCAGCCGGTGGCTCAGCTCCACCGGGCCCATGGGGGCAGGGCTGGACGTCAACGCGTCCATGGCGGCCAGGTCGGTCTCGCCGACCGCCAGTCGGTGGGCCATGGCCGTCTGCATCTCGCGGCCGGCCTGCATCAGTAGCCGGATCGCGAACGCGATCTCCCGTGACGTGCTCGGCGTTCCGGACGGTGCAGTCACCCCTGCAGCCTAGTGACTCGCCCACCGAGACACCCGCTATATATCGCTAGACTGTCTTGCTACCGGCGAGGAGATTTGATGGCCCGCACAGCGATCGCGCTGTTCACCCGGGACCTTCGGGTGCGTGACAACCCGATGCTCGCGGCCGCGGCCGCTGCCGACCACGTCCTGCCGCTCTTCGTGCACGACGACGCCATCTCCGACCTGGGGTTCGCCAGCCCGCCGCGGGCCCGGTTCCTTGCCGGAGCGCTCGCCGACCTCGATGCCGAACTCCGGCGCGCCGGTGCCGGGCTCGTCGTACGCCGGGGGCGGCTCGTCGAGCAGGTCTGCCGGCTCGCCGAGGTGACCAACGCGGCCGAGGTGCACCTCTCGGCCGACGTGAGCGGCTACGCGCAGCAGCGGCAGGCCCGACTCGCCCGGGAGCTCGCGGCACAGGGCCGCACCCTGCGCTGCCACGACGAGGTGATCACCGTCGTCGGCCCGGGACGCATCACCCCCACCGGCGCCGACAAGGACCATTTCGCGGTCTTCACGCCCTACCTCCGGCGCTGGCTGGCCACGCCACGTCGCCCGATCACGGCGGCGCCGCGGCGGCTGGTGCTGCCCGCGCTGCCGGCCGGCGGCGAGCAATCCACTGAGCCATCCATCGGGCCATCCACGGGGCCGACGACGGGGCCCGGGATATGGTCCGGCGGCGAGACCGAGGGTCGACGGCGTTCCCGTCGCTGGCTCGCCGCCCAGGTCGGCGGCTATCACGAGCGGCACGACGACCTGTCCGGTGACGCCACGTCCCGGCTGTCGCCGTACCTGCACTTCGGCTGTCTTTCGCCGCTGGGTCTCGCCACCCGGGCGGCCGGGAAGACCGGCCCCGGCGCCGAAGCCTTTGTGCGGCAGCTGGCCTGGCGGGACTTCTTCCACCAGGTGCTGGCCGCCCGGCCTACCGCGGCGAGCGAGGACTACCGCTCGCGCGGCGGCCGGTGGCGCGATGACGAGCAGGCGCTGCGCGCATGGCAGGAGGGGCGCACGGGCATTCCGATCGTCGATGCGGGGATGCGGCAACTGCTCGCCGAGAACTGGATGCACAACCGGGCCAGGTTGATCACCGGCAGCTTCCTGACCAAGACCCTCCGCCTCGACTGGCGGGAGGGTGCCCGGCACTTCTTCGACCACCTCGTCGACGGCGACGTCGCCAACAATTGCCTGAACTGGCAGTGGCTGGCCGGCACCGGAAACGACACCCGGCCCAACCGGGTCCTGAACCCGGTCCGCCAGGCGGCACGCTACGACCCGGACGGCGACTACGTGCGTCGGTGGGTACCCGAACTCGCCGACCTCGAGGCTCCGGCCATCCATCGCCCCTGGCGGCTCGACGCCGGAGACCCGCGCCGCCGGGGTTACCCGGCGCCGATCCTCGACCTCGACACCGCGCGCCCCCGCCTATCCTGAGCGGAGCATGTCCACCCCACCATCGCCGCCGTCGCTCGCAGATCTCGGGACGCGACTCGGCTCGTTGACGCTGCGCGACGAGGTCGCCCTCGGTCGTCGGCTCGAGCAGATCCGCCGGGTCCGCCGGCCCGCCGCCCGCGACCGTGCCCTGAGCGAGGCGGCGGAACAGATCACCCGCGCCGAAGGCCGGGTGGAACGTCGTCGGGCGGCGCTCCCGACCATCAGTTACCCGGCGGAGCTTCCGATCAGCGGTCGACGCGCTGACATCGCCGACGCGATCGCCGCCAACCAGGTGGTCATCGTGGCCGGCGAGACCGGTTCGGGGAAGACCACGCAGATCCCCAAGATCTGCCTGGAGCTCGGCCGCGGCGTTCGCGGGATGATCGGGCACACGCAGCCCCGTCGGATCGCGGCCCGCACCGTCGCCGATCGGATCAGCGACGAGTTGCAGACCCCGCTCGGGGGAGCCGTCGGCTACGCCGTCCGCTTCACCGACCAGGTCAGCGACACGTCGCTCGTCAAACTCATGACCGACGGCATCCTGCTCGCGGAGATCCAGCGCGACCCGCGGCTGCTCCGCTACGACACGTTGATCATCGACGAGGCGCACGAGCGGAGTCTCAACATCGACTTCCTGCTCGGTTATCTCACTCAGCTGCTGCCCGAGCGGCCCGACCTGAAGATCATCATCACCTCGGCGACCATCGATCCCAAGCGGTTCTCCGACCACTTCGGCGGTGCGCCGATCGTCGAGGTGTCCGGGCGCACCTACCCGGTCGAGGTCCGCTACCGCCCCCTTGTGGTCGAAGGTCCCGCGCCGCAGGACCCGAACGACCCCGATGACCCGGACGGCGACGAGGTCGGACGGGTGGGGGTGCGCGACCAGGTCGAAGGCATCATCGACGCCGTCCGCGAGCTCGGCGCGGAAGGGTCCGGCGACATCCTCGTCTTCCTCAGCGGCGAGCGGGAGATCCGGGACACCGCCGACGCGCTCCGGGCGTTGCGGCTACCCGGTACGGAGGTGTTGCCGCTCTACGCCCGACTGTCGACCGCCGAGCAGCACAAGGTGTTCGCGGCCCACGACACACGGCGGATCGTCCTCGCGACCAACGTCGCCGAGACCTCGCTCACCGTCCCCGGCATCCACTACGTCATCGACCCGGGCACCGCGCGAATCTCCCGGTACAGCCACCGGACAAAGGTGCAGCGCTTGCCGATCGAGGCGATCTCGCAGGCATCGGCCAATCAGCGCGCCGGCCGTTGCGGACGGACGGCCGACGGCATCTGCATCCGGCTCTATTCCGCCGAGGATTACGCCGGCCGCTCCGAGTTCACCGAGCCGGAAATCCTGCGCACCAGCCTCGCCTCGGTGATCCTGCAGATGACCGCGCTCGGTCTCGGCGATCTCGAGAAGTTCCCGTTCGTCCAGCCGCCGGACCGGCGCAGCGTCCGCGCGGGAATCCAGCTGCTGCAGGAATTGGGCGCGCTCGACCCGGAGCAGCCCGATCCACGCCGCCGGCTCACCGACATCGGCCGCCAACTCGCGCAGCTCCCGGTCGACCCGAGGCTCGGTCGGATGATTGTCGAGGCCGGGCGCGAGGCGTGCGTGCGTGAAGTCCTGGTGATCGCGGCGGCGTTGTCGATTCCCGATCCGCGGGAGCGGCCCGCCGACCAGCAGGAGGCCGCCGCCCAGAAGCACGCGCGGTTCGCCGACGAGCATTCCGATTTCGTGAGCTTCCTCAACCTCTGGACCTACCTGCAGGACCAGCGGAATGAGCGGTCGGGCAACCAGTTCCGCCGGATGTGCCGGGAGGAGTTCCTGCACTACCTGCGTATCCGGGAGTGGCAGGACCTCGTAGGTCAGCTGCGGCAGATCGCGAAGTCCCTCGGCATCACCGAGTCCGACCAGCCCGCCGATCCCCAGCGGATCCACTCCGCCGTACTCTCCGGGCTGCTCTCGCACGTCGGGCTTCGGGCCGGCGAATCACGCGAGTATCAGGGCGCACGCAACGCGCGGTTCGTGCTGGCACCGGGATCGGTGCTCACCCGACGTCCACCACGGTGGGTGGTCGCGGCGGAGTTGGTCGAGACGGGCCGGCTCTACGCCCGGGTCGCCGCACGGGTCGACCCGGGACAGGTCGAGCGGCTTGCCGACCACCTTGTCGCCCGGATCTTCAGCGAGCCGCAGTGGGACCGCAGCCGCGGGGCGGTCATGGCCCTCGAGCGGGTGACCCTGTACGGCGTACCGCTGGTCGCGGGCCGCCGGGTCAACTACGGCGGGGTCGACGCCGAGATCTCGCGGGAGCTGTTCATCCGCCACGCACTCGTGGAGGGCGACTGGAACACTCATCACGAGTTCTTCCACGACAACCGGGCGATGTTGGCCGAGGTCGCCGAACTCGAGGACCGCACCCGCCGGCGCGATCTGCTCGTCGGCGACGAGGAGCTGTTCGACTTCTACGACCGGAGGCTGCCGCCCGAGGTGGTGTCCTCCCGCCATTTCGACAGCTGGTGGAAGAAGACCCGCCGCAGCGACCCGCAGCTGCTCACCCTCCGCCGCGAGGACCTGCTCGACCCGAAGGGCAGCGCGGCCGATGCGCAGGATCACCCGGACGTCTGGAGTGAGGGCGGCCTGTCGCTGCCGGTCAGCTACCGGTTCGAGCCCGGAGCCGAGGACGACGGCGTCACCGTGCATGTGCCGATGGATGTGCTCGCCCGCGTCGGTGGCGCCGACTTCGGCTGGCAGGTGCCCGCGCTACGGCAGGAACTGGTCACCGCGCTGATCCGGTCGCTGCCCAAGCAGCTGCGGCGGCGGTTCGTCCCGGCGGCCGACACCGCGCGAGCCGTGCTGAACCGGCTGACGCCGGGGCAGGAGCCGCTGCTCGACGCGGTGCAGCGGGAGCTGCACCGCATGACCGGCGTCCTCGTGCCGCGGGACGCGTTCTCCTTCGACCGGGTGCCGGAGCATCTGCGGGTGACGTTCGCCGTCGAGGACACCGGCCGGCACGTCGTCGCGCGGGGGAAGGACCTCGACGCGTTGCGGTCCGACCTCGCCGGTCAGGTGCGGGAGACGGTCGCGGACGCGACGGGGGCCGGCGTGGAGCGCGACGGGCTGCGTGACTGGCCGGAGGATCTCGACCCGTTGCCGCAGGTCGTCGAGCAGGTGCGCGCGGGTCACACGGTGCGTGGGTATCCCGCCCTCATCGACGCCGGCGGGACCGCGGCGGTCCGGGTGCTTGCGAGCCAGAGCGAGCAGCGGGCCGCGATGGCTTCGGGTACCCGCCGGTTGCTGCGCCTCGTCGTACCGTCCCCGGTTAAGGCGCTGCGACGGGGACTCGGGACCCGCGCCCGGCTAGTCCTGGGCATGAATCCCGATGGGGGAGTCGGCGAGCTACTCGACGACTGTGCGGACGCCGCGGTCGACGCGATCGTCGCGCGGCATGGCGGTCCGGCCTGGGACCGCGCGTCCTACGGTGCCCTTCGCGACGCGGTGCGCGCGGAGCTGCCGCAGCTGGCGCAGGATCTCGTAGCGCATTGCGAGCGGATCCTCGCTGCCGCATCGGAGGTGCGCGCGGCGCTTCCCGCGCCCGCTCCGCCGACCCACGCCGACGCGGTGGCTGACATGCGGGCTCAGCTGGATTCTCTTCTGCCCCAAGGATTTGTGACCGCGACAGGCGTCACGCGTCTGCCGCATCTGGTGCGCTACGTCAATGCCATCGGCCGTCGGCTGGACAAGCTGCCCGGGGCGGTCGAGGCGGATCGCACCCGGACGCTGCAGGTGCGGCAGGTGCAGCAGGCCTACAACGATCTGCTCGCCGCCCTGCCACCGACGCGGGCCGCCGCCGCCGACGTACGCGACATCCGCTGGATGATCGAAGAGCTTCGTGTCAGCCTGTTCGCGCAGCAGCTCGGTACGGCGCAGCCGGTTTCCGAGCAGCGGATCTATCGCGCCCTCGACGCCGTCACGCCGTAGGTTGGCGGACGGTGGCGACGGTGTCCAGCCCGGCGAGCGAGATGACCGGCGCGACGATCCCGTCGGCGGGCACGATCAGCGTGAGAGCGGCACGGTGCGTCCACTCGAAGAGCACCTTGATCGCTGCGCTGTCGAGGTAGGTGGTCGCCGACAGGTCGACGGTCAGCCGGCTGCCGTCACCGAGGGCCGCCCCCAGGGCTCCGGAGAACTCGTCGGCGTTGGCCAGATCGATCTCGCCGGTCACCTCCACCGATGCAGCGACGTCGTCGGTGGGGCGGCTGGTGTGGAACTCGGCGGTCATCCGGCCGCTGCCCTGGTCAGCAGATCCTTGGCCATGCGCACCGAGGTGCCGTGCTCGTCGTGCACGAGCGCGACGTGGTCCATCAGCGCCCGCATCATCATCAGGCCGCGGCCCCGGTTTCCGCGATCCGGTTCGGGGGTCTTCCACGACCCGGTGTCGGTGACGACCACGCTGAGTCGGTCTCCCGCCAGCTCGGCAGTGATGCGCACCGGCGGGTCGGCCCGGGTGAGCCCCGCATGCTCGATGGAGTTGGTGCAGGCCTCGCTCACCGCCACGAGAACAGCATCACGGTTGGCCGCGGCGGCGCCGATGCCATTCAGCCACGCGCGCAGGTCGTGCCGCATGTCGGCCAGCTCGGCCGCGGCGACCGGAAGATCGCGTCGCAGTGGACCGATCGTCTCGTAGCGGTAGATGAGAACGGCGACGTCATCCTCGTATCCATTGATCGGCATGAGCTCGGCGAGCAGCCGGTCGGCCAGTTGGTCGGGCAGCATCTGCGGATCCTGACTCAGCGTACGTCGGGCCGTGTCGATCCCCACGGTCAGCGGCTCGCCGCGTCGTTCGATCAGGCCATCGGTGTAGAGCAGCAGCGTTGCCCCTGGTGCCAATGTGGCGGTCGCCTCCGGTCGGGGTGCCGTCGGCAGCGTGGCCAGCGGCAGCGAGCGCGCCTCATCGAGCAGGCGCGCGCCGGTCGCGTCGGCCGAGAGCACCGGCGGAGGGTGCCCCGCGCTGCTGTAGGCGATCGTGCCGGTGGCCGGGTCGATGGTCGCGCAGAACACGGTGGTGCACGCCGCATCGGGGATGCGGTGGGCGAAGGCGTCGAGTTCGTCGAGGACCTGTCCGGGGTGCCCGGTCCGCAACAGCAACGCCCGACAGGCGCTGCGCAGTTGTCCCATGACGGCTGCCGCTGCGAGCCCGTGACCGACACAATCGCCGACGACGACCCCGATCTGCCCGTCGGCGAGTTCGGTCACGTCGTACCAGTCGCCACCGATGTCGAGCGGCCGGACGGCCGGCTCGTATCGGGCCGCGAAGCCGGGAGGCAGGTCGGTCGGGGCGAGGATTGCGTGTTGGAGCGTCAGCGCAACCTCCCGGGCCTGGTCGTAGCGGCGCGCCCGGTCGAGGGCCTGGCCGAGGTTGGCGACCAGGAGTTCGAAGAGCATCTCGGTCTCGGCGCTCAACAGGCTCGGGTCGCCGAGATCCAGCCACACCGCGGCGTCGCCGTTGCTGCCGAGCGGCGCTGTCACACCGACCACCCGGACCGAGTCCTGTGCGGGCGCCTCCACGCGCATCCGGCCGACCGGGTCGTGGCGGGCGGTCTCGAGTGCGACGCGGGTCGATTCGGACAGAGCGGCCCAGGATTCGACCGGCTGCGCGGCGACCATCACCACCTCGGCGGTCTCCGACGGCCAGACGGCGGCGACCGCCTGCACCGCATCGAGGGCGGTCTGCAGTTCCACCAGGCCGATACCGAGCACCTCGGAGACGCCGGTCGCGGTCGCGAGGCCCTCGACGAACGACGCGACCGCGGACTCCCGCTCGGCGGCCGCGCGAGCGGCGGTGACGTCGCGCAGTGTGCCGACGATGACCTTGCCGGTGCGGTCCTGATCCGGAATCGCGTGGATCGTGGCCGCTGCCCACACGAGCCGCCCGTCACGATGCTGCAACGGCACGATGAACTGGCCGGCCTCGCTCTGCAACGCCTCGGTGGCGGCGGATTCGAACAGTTGCCGGTGATACGGGTCGTCGGAAAGCCACGGGTAGGGCATGTCGTAGGGGGCGCCCTCGGGTCCGTAGCCGGTGATCTCGCCGAAGGTGGTGTTGACCTCGACGACGGTGCCGTCCGCGCCGGAGACGAACAATCCCTCCTGGAGTGAATCGACCAGTGCGCGGCGGAACTCCGACTCCCTCGTACGCACCCGGGCGAGCTCGAGGTTGGACCGCACGCGCGCGACGAGTTCGGTCGCGGAGAAGGGCTTCGGCAGGTAGTCGTCCGCGCCGGCGCCGAGACCTTCGACCGTCGACTCCTCCTCGGCCCGCGCGGACAGGAAGATGACCGGTATGGCCGCGGTCGCCGGGTAGGACCGCAGCTCGCGGAGCAGACCGAACCCGTCCAGCTCCGGCATCATGACGTCGGAGAGCACGAGGTCGGGTCGTTGGGCCTGGGCCATCCGCAGGCCGGTCCGCCCGTCCGCCGCCTGCAGCACCCGCCAGTGGGGTTCGAGCAGCCGTTTGAGGAACGTGCGCAGGTCACTGTTGTCCTCGACGATCAGCACGCTCGCCCCGGCGGTCCGGCCCGCGCCGCGGGTGTGCTCCGAGATGTCCTCCTCCCCGGTTTCCCACTGCAGGGCCTCGTCCATGTACTGCAGTGCCATAGACCCCCGCGGCGCTTCGGGAGACGACGCCGTCGCGGCGCCGTAGGGCAGGTGCACGGTGAAGACCGCACCCTTGCCTTCGCTGGACGCCACCTCGACCGTGCCGTCGTGCAGCCGGACCATTTCGTGTACCAGCGCGAGCCCGATGCCGGCGCCCTCGTGCGACCGTCCGCCGCCGCCGCGCACCCGGTGGAACCGTTCGAACACCAGTGGCCGCTCCTCGGCCGGGATGCCGATGCCGGTGTCGGCGACCGTCAGCTCGACCCGGTCGGCGCCGGGGTCGTCCTGCAGGCTGATCTCGATGCTGCCGTCCCGGGTGTATTTCACCGCGTTGGAGAGCAGATTGAGCAGGACCTTCTCCCACATGTCCACGTCGACCGAGACGGGCCGGGGGAGGGGCGGGCAGACGACGCGCAGTGCCAAGCCGGCTCGTTCGACGGCCGGCGCGAACGACTCGACGATCTCGGTGGTGAACCCGGAGAGATCGACCGCCGTCATCTCCGGATGCAGCCGACCCGCCTCGATCCTGGCGAAGTCGAGCATGTCGTCGACAAGTCGGCGCAGCCGCCCGGCGTTGCGCCGGATCACCTGCATCCGTTCCCGCTGGCTCGCGGGGAGGGGGCTCGCGGAGTCGGCCAGGGCATCCTCGGCTGGGCCCGCGATCAGGATCAACGGCGTACGGAATTCGTGGCTGACGTTGGCGAAGAATTCGCTCTTGGCCCGGTCGAGCTCGGTCAGCGCATCAGCCCGGCGCCGTTCGGCCTGATATGCCAGCGCCTCCGTGGCCGCGGTCGACACCTGCCCGGCGACGAGCTCGAAGAAGGTCCGGTAGTCGTCGTCGAGCGCCCGGGTCGGGCTGACCGCCGTGACCAGGACGCCCACGGGTCGGTCCCGACCGGCGGCGGTGATCGGCAGCACCATCGCGTCGTCCGGCGGGATGTCACCCAGCGGAGTGCCGTCGAGCGGGCCGGGCGACGCGAGCAGCACTCCCGGATAGCGACGGCGCAGGCCGGTGGCGAGACCGGCCGGGCCCGCGTGCGGCTGTTCGAACGCCCGGCCGACCTCCGGCTGCGGCAGGGTCGGCATCGGTGCCACGCCCTGCGAGCCGATCCCGAATCCCCCGACCGGCCGGAGGACACCGGTGTCCTCGTCGACCAGATATGCCACGGCGGCGGGCACGTCGGAGGGCTCTGCTGAGAGCACCTCGAGGCCGGTGGTGAGCACTCGCTCCGGCGTCGATGCGTTGGAGGCGGAGATTCCCCCGAGCTTGCGCAGGGTGTGCAGCCGGCGCTCTCCGATGACTCGCTCGGTGTTCTCGCTCACCGCGGTGAAGACGCCCGACACGGTGCCGTCCGCTGCGTGGATCGGGCTGTAGGAGAAGGTGAAGTAGGCCTCCTCCCAGTAGCCGTGCCGATTCATGGGCAGCAACTGGTCCTCCGACCAGGTGGCCTCACCGGTGGCGACGACCCCGTCGAGCATCGGCCCGATGATCGGCCAGAGCTCGGCCCAGACCTGCTCGCCGGGGGCACCGATGGCCGGATGCTTCTCCCCGAGCATGGGCAGATAGGTGTCGTTGTAGAGCATCCGGAGCTCGGGACCGCACCACAGCAGGATCGGGAACTGCGAGGTCAGACAGATTCGGCAGGCCGTTTTCATGCTCGCCTGCCACTGTTCGGACGGACCGAGCGGCGTGGCGGCCCAGTCGAATGCCCGCATCGCGGCGGCCATCGCACTGTTTCCGGCGAACGGTGACGATCTGTCCTGTTCGGGATCCTCGATGGGCCGCTGACGGGTCACCGGGGCTCAGACCTGCCCACGCCGAGCCATGCGCCACCCACCACCCTGTGGACGATACGTCAGGTCACCCATCCTGGGTGATCCGCGGTCGCCCGGGAGAGCGGCAGCATCGCAGGCATGACGAATAACGAGGTCGCGGGGGCAAAGCTCCAGGTCGACAGGCGATTGCTCACCGCGTCGGCCGTGCTCATCGGCGTCGGCGGCGCACTCGGGTTCGCGGGGATGATGCTCGGGGGCAGCATCGTCCTCACCGCCGGGCGGAAATGGATGCAACAGATGGATGCGTCTCCGCGCGAACTGGCTACTCTGAAGTGGCAGCAGGCCAACGCGGCCTCCCGGGCCGGCAAGCAGGCGTGGCAGGCGGCGAGTTCGTAGCTATCGCAGCCCGTCACGACTCCGTCACCGGGCCGCGGTGGCGGAGGATTGGGGAAGCGGTGGCAGAACGCCTCGATAGATACCGCTGGGTGACTGGCAGCCGTCGCGCCGTCGTGGCCGCCGAGCTCCGAGGTCGCTACGAGCAGGGCCAGTCGATCCGGCAGTTGGCCACCGCGATCGGACGGTCCTACGGGTGGGTGCACGGGCTGCTCCGCGAGGTCGGAGTGCCGCTGCGCGGCCGAGGCGGTCCGCGCCCGCTGCCGCGCAAGAAGCCCGCCTGAGAGCCGCGGTCCGCTCGCCTCATACGGCGCGGGAACCGACCAAGACCACGAGCAGCAGCGCGACGGGAAGCGCCGGCGCCGCTGTCGGGACATGGACGACGAGCAGCGTGGCGACCGCCGCTCCGACGATCAACGCGGCGAGAATGACCAGGCTGCGCCGCTGCAAGCGGCCGTCGGTGACCAGCGTCGCAAGGATGCCGGCCAGAGTCCCGGTCAGGTAGGTCGTGGACAGCCCGCTGATTCCGATCGCGCGCACCGCGCCGGTCTGCACCCCCATCGCGGTCGCGGCCAGGAGCAGCAGGACGACTTGCACCGTCCCGTCCGGCCGGCCGCCCCGCACGGCCCAGCCGACGAAGAAGCCGGCGAGGAGAGCCAGTTCGACGGCGAGGGCGGCGCTGACCCTCGGTGGCCAGCGACCGGAGGCGCGTGCCGGCGGTCCGGTGATGACGCCCGCGAGCAGGACGCCACCCACGAATCCGGCCACCGCGACCGCCACATGGATCGCGAGGGCACCGTCGGCCCTGCCCGCGGACACGCCGAGCAGCACCAGGTTGCCGGTCATCACGCTCGAGAAGACCTCGCCCAGGCGGGTGAAGGTGATGGCGTCCATCGCCCCGGTGACCACGGTGAGCGCGACCGAGAACGTCAGCCCGAGGGTGAGCGGCGGGCCGCCGTCACGGTTGGCGTCGATCCCGCCCGGACCCGCCATTCCTGGAGGATGCCAGCATCTGCGCCCCGGGCGGCGCCGCCACGTCCGAGAGCCGACTCTTCCGCGGAAAGCACGCGACGCCGACCACCACGGGATTACCGTTGCGTTGCGGGCAAATGCGATCTTGGATCGCACCCGGGATGAGGGGGATGCCGTGCCCAGCGTGACGGTTCAGCGCGAGAATGTGACGTCCGACGAGGCGATGGAGGCCCTGCGGACCGAACTCGGCGATCATTACACCCTGACGAGGTCGGGTGGATCGGGCGACGTCTTCAAGGTGAAGACGAGCACCATGGCCTACGCCACGGTGCACGTCCATCGGGAGCCCGGCGCCACCAAGTTCCGGGTGAGCGGTGGCGGAATCATCATCGGCCGCATCATCAACGAATTCGGAATCGCCCGCCGGGTCGTCGTCGCGATCAAGCAGTCTCCCGGACTGGCCGGTGACAACTAGCCCTCCGGCGGCGTCCGACGCACCCCATCCTTCGTCGCACAACGGGGCATCGACCGGCGGCCCGGCCATCAGCGTCAAGGGTCTGCGGATGCGCTACGGCTCGCACGAGGCCGTCCGGGGCATCGATCTCGAGATCGCATCCGGCGAGGTGTTCGGATTCCTCGGCCCGAACGGTGCCGGGAAAACGACGACGATCGAGATCCTCGAGGGCTACCGCAAGCGCAGCGCCGGCGAGGTGAGCGTGCTCGGAACCGACCCCGGGAAACCCACCCGCGCATGGCGGGAGCGGGTCGGACTCGTCCTACAGGAATGTGAACTCAACCCGGTGCTCACGGTCCGCGAGACGCTGGACTTGTTCGGCAGCTTCTACGAGCATCCACGCCGCATCGACGAGGTGGTCGCGCTGGTCGGATTGCAGGACAAGATCGGTGCCCGGCTCGGCACGCTCTCCGGTGGCCAACGCCGTCGGGCCGACGTCGCCGTGGCCCTGATCGGCGATCCCGACCTGGTGTTCCTCGACGAACCGACCACCGGCTTCGACCCGACGGCGCGGCGAGACGCGTGGAACATGATCGAAGGGTTGAAGGATCTCGGAAAGACCGTTTTCCTCACCACGCACTACATGGAGGAGGCCGAGCACCTCGCCGACCGGGTGGCGATCCTGCGTGCCGGCCAGATCGTCGCGACCGGCGCACCGGACGAGCTCGGGATCGGCGACGCGGGCATCACCCGGCTCAGCTTCCGGCTGCCGGCCGGCGTACCTCTCGACGAGGTCCGTACCCAGGTCCCCGACAAGCTCGACGTGTCGGGGAACATCGTCACCATCGACGCGTCCGATGCGCAGAACACCCTGTGGCGGTTGACGTCGTGGGCGCATGGAGCGAATATCAAGCTCGAGGGGATCGAGGCGCGCCGGCCGAATCTCGAGGATGTCTTCCTCGAAGTCACCGGGGAGAACCCACATGCGTGACTTCCGGATCCTTGGCATCCAGGCCCGCTACGCGATCACCGGGACGCTACGAAGCCCTCGGATCATCTTCTTCGCCATCATTTTTCCGATCGTGTTGCTGGTCCTCTTCAACTCGATCTTCGCGAGCGGCGACAACAAGACCACGCAGTTCGCCGGTGGCACCATCTCGACCGCGGCGTATTTCACCGCCGGCCTCGCCGCCTACGCGATCATGCTCCAGACCTTCTCCGCGCTCGCCGTCTCGTTGACGACGCAACGCGAGTCCGGAGAGCTGAAGCGGCTGCGCGGTACGCCCATGCCGTCGTGGACCTTCATCGGCGGCTACATCCTCCGCTCGATCATCCTGGTCGTGGTGATGGTGGTGGTGCTCTTCGCCATCGGCGTCGGCTTCTACCACGTGCATCTGACCGGAGCCGGCATCGTCGGGATCGCGGTCTACGTCATCGTCGGCACGTTCAGCCTCGCGACGCTCGGCATCGCGATCACGACGATCACGCCCACCGCGGAGGTCGCATCGACGGTCGGACCATTCACAGCGGTCATCCTGTCCTTCATCTCCGGAGTCTTCATTCCGGTCGCGACCCTGCCCAACTGGCTCGAAGCGGTCGGTCGTGTGTTCCCGCTCTACCACCTCGCCGAGGGCCTGCAGCGCAGTGTCGCGTCGGTCGGCGGGAACACCGGGCTCTCCGGGACCAACCTCGCGGTGTTGGCCGGCTGGGGAATCGTGGGCCTGCTGGTGGCGGCCCGCACCTTCCGCTGGCAGCCTCAAGGCGTGACCGCCTGAGCCCACGGACATCCGTGGTTGACGTGCCTGGCCGTGCCGCGCGATATTACGGCGGTATCGGGAGGCGATATCGCGATGTCGGATCGGGTGTCGGAACTGCTGCTGAAGGCCGTGCGGCTGCTCGAGCAGGATGAGCAGGATGAGGTCCTGCGGGGGTTGCTCCGAACGGGCCGTGCGCCCGACGCGGCGCCGGGCGGCGTCCCCGTGCGTCCGATGTCGAGTGCCGATCGGACGGCCCGCGTGGTCGACCTCTTCGGCGCCGACCCGGGCGGGGTGGAGGGTGGGCTGAAGGTACTTCCGGTGCGGCTTCCCGCCGGCGACTACGACCGGTTGCGGGACTGGTCGCGGCGGCAGGGGTTCAGCATGGCGGTCGTGATCCGGACCCTGCTGGAACGGTTCCTCGACGAGCAGGCGCCGTCGGTTGCCCCCTGAACGTCGGGTCGTACTCCGTGACCGGGGAGCCGGCCGTCCCGGCTGGCTCATGCGTCGACACAGACCGTGGCCTGGTGGTCGTCGGTCGCCGCCGGTTCGGTGCTCTGCGGCGGTTTCGGTGCGCGCAGGGTGACGGCGGCGACGATCGCGGCCGCAGTGAGCATGGCCGCGCCGATGCCCCAGCCGAGGTGGTAACCGCTGACGGCGGCATCGGCGGCCGACGTGCCATGTGCGGTGAGGTCGCTGGTCGTGGCCGCGGCAACGGCCGACAGGACGGCGATACCCAAGGCGGCGCCGATCTGCTGGGAAGTGCTCAGCAGCCCGGATGAG
This sequence comes from Mycobacteriales bacterium, assembly GCA_036497565.1. Taxonomy (NCBI): domain Bacteria; kingdom Bacillati; phylum Actinomycetota; class Actinomycetes; order Mycobacteriales; species Mycobacteriales bacterium. The sequence continues at coordinate 7,122 of DASXJE010000051.1, read as the reverse complement.
GCGCCGGCTGCGTCGGGGGTCGTCTCGGACATGGCGGTGGACATGATCGCCGGGATGGCAGTGCCGCCGCCGATGGCGAACAACAGCATGCTGGGCAGCACGTCGACCGCGTAATGGCTGTGGGTGGGAACGAAGACGAGCAGGAGCAGGCCGAGCGCGACGGTGAGCAGGCCAGGGACGATGAGGATGCGTGACCCGGTGCGCTGGCTGATCCGGGGATAGACGGCCAGGGAGAGTACGGCGATGCCGGCGGCGATGGGCAGGATGGCAATGCCGGCCTGGGCAGGCGTGTAGCCGAGAACGTTCTGGAAGTACAGCGTCACCATGTACTGGAACCCGAGCATCGAGCCGGCGAGGATGGCCAGCGCGAGGTTGGCTCCGATCACCGGACGCGAGCGCAGCACCCGCAGCGGCACCAGGGGCCGGTCGACCCGGCTCTGTCGGAAGGCGAACGCCGCCAACAGAACCACCGCCGGGACGACCATGATGCGTCGACCCGGATCAACCACGGCCAGGATCGTCGCGCCGATCCCGGCTACCAGCACCAGCGCGCCGACGTAGTCGGCTCCCCCGCGCAGCCCGGCGGCGGCTTCTCGCTGGAGGACCCGATGGCCGATCAGCAGCATCACCAGACCGATCGGCACGTTGATGAAGAACGCCCACCGCCAACCCGCGAGGTCAGTGACGACGCCACCGAGAAAGAGTCCTGCCGACGCGCCGGCAGAGGTCATGAAGGCATAGATCCCGATCGCCCGGGCGCGCGGCGCGGGGTCGTCGAACAGAGACACGATCATGCCCAGCGCGACCGAGGAGGCCAGGGCCGCTCCGGCGCCCTGGGCGAAGCGCGCACCGACCAGCGCGGTGGTCGAGGGAGCCAACCCGCAGACCAGGGACGCCACGGTGAAGAGGGCCAGGCCGCCCAGCAGGACGCGGTGGCGGCCGATCAGGTCACCGATACGGCCGGCGAGCAGTAGCAGGCTGCCGAAGCTGACGAGGTAGGCGTTCACGACCCACGACAACTGGTGGGCCGTGAAGCCGAGGTCTCGCTGGATGGAGGGGATGGCCACGTTCACGACGGTCTCGTCGAGCACGGTCATCATCGTCGCCGCGCACAGAACTGCCAGCGCGGCGAGTCGCTTGCCGGTGAATGCGGGGTTCGAGGTCATGGACCGGACGCTAGCAGATCGTCTATTGATAGACAATCCTGTGATGTTCGATCAGACTTCTGGGGGGTCATGGCTGGACTCTGTTGGCGCCCGAGGTCCCGTGAGACACATGGAGTGCGGAGCAAGGAAGGACGTCACGGAAGGAGAGAGTTTGATGGGCAGCGGTGACCAGAGCCGGGTATGGCTGGTGACGGGTGCGTCGGGCGGTCTCGGGCAGGCCATCTGCCGGGCCGCCCTGGACATCGGGGATCGGGTGGTGGCTACGGGACGAGACCGGGAGTCCCTCGACTCGTTCGGGGCCGCAGACGACCGACTGCTCATCCGGTCTCTCGACGTGACCGACCCAGCGGCGTCTCACCGCGTGGTCGACGACGCGGTCGCCGCGTTCGGTCGCATCGACGTCGTCGTGAACAACGCCGGCTACGGGCACTTCGGTGCCGTCGAGGAACTCTCGGACGCCGACATCAGACGCCAGTTCGACGTGAACTTCTTCGGGTTGGCGACCGTCACACGCGCCGCTCTACCGCACCTTCGGCGCCAAGGATCTGGCGTTCTCGTGCAGATGTCATCGCTCAACGGCGTCATCGGCATGGCGGGCGGGGCCTACTACTGCGCGAGCAAGTTCGCCGTGGAGGGGTTTTCCGAGTCATTGGCGCAGGAGGTCGGGCCGCTGGGCATCCAGGTCATGCTCGTCGAACCTGGTCCGCATCGGACACACTTCGCGAGCAGCGGCGCGCGGCTGGCCGAAGCGATGCCCGACTACGCAGCGACCGTCGGCGTTGCGCGCGAAGCGTTCGCGAGCATGGATGGAACCCAACCCGGCGACCCGCATCGTGCCGCAGACGCAATTGTCGATGCGGTCAAGTCCGGCGAGCCGCCGATGCGCCTTACCCTCGGCAGAATGGCGATCGACGCAGTCCGCGACAAGCTCGAGGATCAGGTGTCGGGACTCAAATCCTGGGGAATGGCGACGGAGTTCGAGTAGTCGTTCCCTCGAGGAAGACAGTGTCGGCGAGTTGCGCCAGCGCCGATGCGGTAGCGCTACCGTCTTCCGCCGTGTAGACGAGCATCGTCGCGCCGCTGGTGAGCGAGACATCGAACGCCTCGTAGGTCAGGTCGAGGCGGCCCACCCGCGGATGATTCAGAATCTTGCGCCCGGCAACCTTCTCGAAGACGTCCAGCCGCTGCCAGCAACGCTCGAACACGGTCGACTCGGTCAGCAGGTCTTGGACCAACGCGGCGAGCGCCGCATCGGCGGGGAATCGCGCCGCATTGAGTCGCAGCACATCGGATACCTCCTGAACCAGCGCCTCCCACTCCGGGTAGACATCGTGCGCTGAGGGATCGAGGACGATGCGTCGCGCAACATTGCGCTGCTGCGGCGGCAGGTCGGCGAGCGCCGGATCGAGAGCGGCACCCATCGCATTCCACGCCAACACCTCGCACCGCCGACCCAGAACCACAGCCGGGTTGGGTGACACCGCGTCGAGCGTTCGCAGCAGCCCGGGACGTAGTGCCTCATCGGTTGCTGACTCCGGTTGCCGTCCACGTGCCCGGTCGGCGAGTACGCCGAGGTGTGACCGCTCAGCCGGGTGTAGGCGGAGCGCTCGGCTCACGGCATCAAGTACCGCGTCGGACGGCAGCACCCGACCCTGCTCGAGACGTCGCAGGTAATCCCGGGTGACTCCGGCCGACGCGGCGACCTCTTCCCGCCGTAATCCGGGCACCCGCCGGTTTGCCGCTCCTGCTGTTGCCGCGGGCGGCTGCCGGCGGTCGCGGCGACTACGGAGAAACGAGCCCAGTTCTCTTTCCGGCGTCATGGCACCCTGAAATCTAGCCGGTCGCATGCTCGCATTGGGCGACGCCTCGACCGTCCACTAACAGATGGTGTGGTCGTCGATAATCCACTAGAACCGGACTAAGCTGGGCGGCATGCCCAGCGACGTTCGTACGCCACCCTCCGTCGATCTCTCGATGCTCCTGAACCAGGCCGCCTACGCCGTCACGGTCCGGCTCGGTGCCGCCCTGGCCGAGATCGACATGTCGGTGAAGGTCTACTGCGTGCTGATGAAGGGCGTCGAGGGTGACTTCACCCAGGCTCAGCTCGCCGAGCGCGCGTGGATGGACAAGACCACGATGGTCAACGTTCTCGACGAGATGGAGCGGAGCGGACTGGCGATTCGCACCATGTCACCCACCGACCGTCGAGTGCGCGTCGTCGCCATCACCGCGACGGGTCGTTCGCAGCTCGCGCGGGCCGACGCGCTCGTTCAATCCACCTATGACGACGTGCTCGACGGTCTGTCCCGTACCCACAAGTCGGAGTTTCTCTCCGCTCTTTCCGCTCTCGTCGACGGCCCGCTCGCTGCTCCGTTCCACATGGAGGAACAGCTGCCCCGCACCCGCCGATCCAGGCGCTGAACGGCGTGGCTGCGTTTCGCAGCCCGCAGGTGATCCTGCTCAGCGACGACCTTCCTCGGGCCGCCGCCTTCTACGAAGGCCTGGGCTTTGTCGAGACGTTTCGTACGCCGGCCGACGGTGGACCAATCCACGTCGACCTGGCCCTCGATGGCTACCGGATCGGCATTGCGTCTGGCGTTCTCATCGCCTGGGTCGCCGACCCCGACGCCAAACCGGTGCAGATCGTCCAGGAGCTGTGAGCTGTCCCTCACGACTCGGTCATGCGGTAGGTGAGTACGACGATTCCGCTCGTCAACGGCTGGGTGGCGACAAGCTCGAGCTGGGCGAGGTCACCGTCGCGGTAGAGCAGGTCGCCCGGTCCGCCGCGCCCGACGAAAAGCGGATGGACCCAGAGCCGTAACTCATCCACCAATCCGTGGGCGAGCAGCTCGTAGGACAACTGCCCGAAGCCGTACTGGACGATGTCGTGACCGGGCTGCCGCTTGAGCTCGCTGACCTGGGTGATGACGTCGTCGGCGATGACCGTGGTGTTGGTCCATTTCGGGTCGGTGAGCGTCGTGGAGACGACGTACTTGCTCATGCTGTTGATGCGGTCGCTGAGAGGGTCACCGGAGCGGGCCGACCACACAGGGGCGAAGCCCTCATAGGTGCGCCGGCCCATCAGGACGGCATCGCAGGCGAAGAGCAGCTCGGACTGGATCCGTCCGCCGGTGCCGTCATCGGGCGGCATCGGCCAGTCCTGCGGGTTCTCGATCACTCCGTCGAGTGAGATGTACGTCGAATTGATGATCTTTTTCATGCCGTCATCTTCGGGGGCGACCAGGCGCCTGTATTGAACGAATTGGACCTCGCCGAGCCGCATGGTGGCGTGTAAGAGTTGAAGTCGGCGGTCACCGGCTCTGTCGGCCAACGCCCACCACGGGTTCGCCGGATGAGCTCGATGCCGGCATTGATGCCCTGCACATCGTCATCCAGGTCGGCGCGGCTGATCGCTCGGGCGCGGATGTCGTCGTATTCGAGATCCTTCGGTGCCAGCCACCCGGCGGGCAGGTCGAGGCGCTTGACCAGACCGTGGTAGTCCATGACCTTCTCCTCGTCGCGTTGAGCGCGCGTCCAGCGTTGTTGTTCCATCTAGGGGTGCGTGGTGCGCGGGTGCGCGACGGCTACCTCTCACCGTCGCGATGTTGCGCGTCGGTGGCGCGGTTCGGCACGGTGTGGAGTATCGCGGTCACGCTGATGTCGACTTGGTCGGCGGCGTCCTGGTGCCTGGCCAGCTCTTCAGTGATGGCCTGCAGGTGTGCGGTGATGCGACCGAGGGTCGCTCGATCGACGGTTGTGCGCTCCTGCACGACGTGCACGTCGGCCTTGGCTCTAGACGCTGCGGGCACGTCTGCGAAGGCGGCCCGCGCCGCGTCGAGGCTCGCCTCGATGATGCGCGCATTGCCCTGGCGGCCGAGTTTCGGTCCGAGCTGGAACCGTTGGGCCGCGGCCCGGTAGTACTTCTCGAGGACGCCGCCTTTGGGGGTCTGGGCGGCAAGGTTGATGAGACCGGCGCGACTGAGTTCGAGGACATGGAAATGCGTCTTCGAGGCCGGCTCGCCGAGCGCGTCAGCAAGCTGCTGGTTGGTCATGCGGTCCTGACCCAGGGCCTCGACGATCCGCAGTCGCAGCGGGTGGGCCAGGGCCTTTATCTGGGCCGGAGTGTTCAGATACATCGTGTCCATCGAGGATCCTCGATCGATCGTGGTCTCTTGACAGATTAGCCGCAAAGAGCCTATCAAGTATTACCGATCGATCTGTTGATCCCGATGGGATGGAGGTGGGCCGTGTCCCGGCTGGCTCGGCTTGCTGATCCGCTCCGGCACCGGGACTTCCGGCTGTTGTGGATCGGGCAGACCGGGTCGGCGGTCGGCAGCGTGTTCCAGTCCGTGGCGTTGGCGTGGCTGGTGCTCGATGTGACCGGTTCGGCACTCGCCCTGAGCGGGGCGCTGATGGCGATCGCGGTACCGGGGATGGCCACCACCCTGATCGGCGGTGTGCTGACCGACCGGGTTGACCCGCGGCGGGTGATGGCGTGGTCGGACGGCGTACGTGCCGTCACGATGTGCGCCCTCGCCTTCGTAACTGCGGATGGCCCCTCGGCGATGACAACGATCTACGTGTTGCTGGCCGTGTGCGGTGCGGCCGGCGGCGTCTTCGGCCCGGCCGCTGCGGCGCTGGTCCCCGAGCTGGTTTCGCCCGGCGCGTTGCAGTCGGCGAACTCCCTGACCCAGGCCAGCCCGCAGCTCGCCATGATTGTCGGCGCACCGATAGCCGGTGCGCTGGTCGCCTCCGTCGGCGCGGTTCCCGCGGTGCTTCTCAACGCTGTGTCGTTCGCCGCGTCCGCAGCGATCGTCCTGCGGATGGGTCGAACCGAGCCGACGCGGAGGCGCCCGACCGGCTCGATGCTCGCCGCCGCCCGGGAGGGGGCCTCCTTCGTACTCGAACAGCGGTGGCTGCTGACCCTGCTGGTGGTCGACGCATTCCTCGGCCTGGCCGCCATTGGCCCGCTCGCGGTCGGGCTGCCGCTCCTCGCCCGACAGAACCCGCAGCTCGGAGCATCCGGGCTCGGTCTGCTCCTGCTCGGGTTCGGTGCCGGCTCCCTCGCCGGGATGATCTACGTCGGAACCCGACCCACGCCGACCCGGCCGGGACGGCATTTCTGCCTCCTCAACCTCCCGCAGGGCTTGCTCCTTCTCGCCGCAGCGACGACGCCACTCCCGGTCGCCGTCGGGGCACTTGGGCTCCTCGGCGCGTTGAGCGGGATCGCCGTCGTCGTCTACCTTTCCCTCATCCAGCGCAACGTCCCCGACGCGCTCATGGGTCGAGTCATGAGCCTGGTCGGACTCTTCTCCTTCGCCCTCGTCCCTCTCTCGCAAGCCGTCTCCGGGCTGGTTGCCGACCGCGTCGGCGCGTTCGGGCTCTTCGCCGCCGCCGCCACCGTCATGACCCTCGCCTCTCTCGCTGGCCTCGCCAGCCGGCCACTCCGTCATACGGCAAGCCATTACCCGACGAGACGTCAGGAAGCGGTGTTGACCGACCACTAGAGCCGGCTTATTGAGCGCCGGTGGGACCGGAACGTTCTACGACCGGCTCGGCTTCAACCCCACGGCGAGTGGTTCCATGACGAGGTCGTCGGAGCCATATCCGTGGAGGACGCATGACGCATACCGAGCGGACGGTGCAAGACCACACCGCGGATGCCAGCGACGAGGTCCTCGCCCTCTATCAGCGATTCATCGCCCTCGCCGAGCGATGCGGACCGTTTACCTACCGCGTCACCAAGTCAGGGATCACGCTGAAAGGGACTCGACGTGGTTTCGCGGGAGCGGTACTCCGCAAGGCGGCACTAGGCGGCTACTTCGACATCACGCGGCAGATCACCGATCCCCGGATACTCAGGAGTTCTCCCTACGCCAAGCGGCTCTTCGTCCACCACTTCCGCATCGCGACGCTGGACCAGCTCGATGATGCCTTCGCAGGGTGGCTCGCCGAG
>DASXJE010000050.1 GCA_036497565.1 Mycobacteriales bacterium | reverse complement strand
ATCTGTGTGCGGTCGGCCAGCCAGCAGGGGGGTAGCCGACTGAACACAAGTACTCGCGGGCCTGCGCCACGGCGGCATCGACGTCCGGCAGGCCGAGGCCGACGATGTAGTCGTCTGGGTTCCCGTGGCCATCGGTGTCGTAGCTGAGCATCCAGCCGGATCGCCAGCCGCGGCCGACCGGATAGTACTCGTGCCAGACGAGCATGGGTGTCAGCTTGCCGTCGAATACCAGGCCGGCGGAATCCAGGTCATCCTCGAACACCCGGCTGCGAGGGTCGGGCGGGACAATCACCCGGATAACGGGCAATTCTTCCTCGCGGAGCTTGCCGATTTCGCCGGCCGGGTCAGTCATCACGAACTTCAGCGTATCGGCTGAGCGGGCACCGATCAGACATAGGACGGCCGCAAGGTCTAGTCGATCGAGAACGTGGCACTGAGTGATGAGAGGGCCAGGAGAACGCGCACAGTGCCGCCGGTTTGCTCGGCGGATCGATCGTCAGGCGCGAGCGCGTAAGCGTGCCCCGAACTGGTGTTTCCTGCGCGGCGAGGCCGACAGCGCCGATCCGCACGGGTGCGAGCAGGCTCAGGGCACGGGCGGACACGACGGCCTCGGCCCGGGTGTGCGCGCCGAGTTTGGCGTACAGGTTGCGCATGTGGGTCTTGACGGTGCTCGTTGAGACGGACAGCTCGGTGGCGATGTCCGGTGCTGACAGGTGGGTCGGCAGCTGACGTCTTGACGCATGCCGATATCGGCATATGATGGCGCCCATGGCACGAGCAGCGACGACGTCGGACGTCTTCAACGCGATCGCCGAGCCGCAGCGCCGGGAGATCCTGGCACTGCTGCGGGCGGGTGAGCGGCCGGTGACCGAGTTGGCCCAGGAACTGGGGATGGCCCAGCCGGGGGCGTCCAAACACCTGCGGGTGCTCCGGGAGGTCGGGCTGGTGCGGGATCGCAAAGCAGGCAAGCAGCGCCTGTACGGCCTTGACGCCCACGGGCTGCGGCCGGTCCACGAGTGGACGGGCGGGTTCGAGCGGTTCTGGAACGCGAGCTTCGACCGGCTGGGCGCATACGTGCAGGACCTGAAGCAGGCAAGGCTGGAGGACTAGCTGATGAGCGCGACGGGACGAGGAGCACCGGCGCAGTCCGCGACGGCCGACCGCGAGATCGTCATCTCCCGGGTCATCGACGCCCCACGAGAGTTGGTGTTCGAGGCGTTCACCGAGGTCTGGCACCTGTCGCGGTGGTGGGGACCGGACGGGTTCACCACGACCACGCAGTCGTTCGAGTTCCGCGTCGGCGGGGTGTGGGACTTCGTGATGCACGGACCGGACGGGACGGACTACACCGAGTGGATCTCCTGGACCGAGATCGCACCGCCGGGGCGGATCGCGCTGCTCCACGGTGAGTTCCGCGGCGACCCGAACGCCTTCGAGTCGGTCGTGACGTTCGAGCCCGACGGTGCGGCGACCCGGATCGAGATGCGCACGCTGTTCCCCACCAAGGAATTGCGCGACGAGGCGGTCCAGAACTACCACGCGATCGACGGCGGCCACCAAACCCTGAGCAACCTCGCTGCCTACGTCACCGAGATCGTTCGGAAGGGAGCGGAGGGCTGATGGCCGGGAAGGTGTTCTTCAGCGTGTCGATGTCGCTGGACGGGTTCATCGCGCCCGCCTCCCTCGAGGACCTGATGGGGCAGCAGTGGATGGAACTGCAGCAGTGGATATTCCCGCAACGGTTCTTCCGGGAGAACCTGAAGCTCGGGGACGGTGGCGAGGAAGGGCGCGACAACGACATCGTGCGAGAGACGTTCGAGCGCACCGGCGCGTGCGTGATGGGCAAGCGCATGTTCGACGCCGGCGAGCAAGCGTGGCCGGAGGAGGCGCCGTTCCACACGCCGGTCTTCGTCGTGACGCACGAGAAGCGTGACCCCTGGGAGCGGCCGGGCGCGACCACCTTCCACTTCGTCAACGACGGCATCGAGACCGCGCTCGACCAGGCCCGCGAGGCCGCCGGCGACCGGGACGTCCGCATCGCGGGCGGCGGCGCGACGATCCTGGAGTACGTGAACGCCGGCCTGATCGACGAGTTCTCGATCGCGCTCTCACCCGTGCTGTTCGGCTCCGGAATCCGCCTGTTCGAGGGCGTGGACGCGGGCCGCGTGGCCCTGGAGCCGGTCCGCGCGGAGCCGACGCAGCGGGTGACCCACCTGACCTACGCAGTCCGGGAGCGGTAACTGTCTCGACCTCA
>DASXJE010000049.1 GCA_036497565.1 Mycobacteriales bacterium | reverse complement strand
CGTCGAGGGCCGGCTCGTCTTCCTCGCCGACTACGAGGGCACCGGCAACCTCTACTCGTGCGCGCTCGACGGCACGGACCTGCGCCGGCACACCGACCATGACGGCTGGTACGTCCGCAACCCGGCCACCGACGGGGCGCGGATCGTTTACCACGTGGCGGGCGAGATCTGGATCCTGGACAGCCTTGCGGCGGCCGGGCCCCGCAAGCTCGGCATCGAGCTGGCCTCGCCGCCGGTCGCCCGTGCCCCCCGGCTGATCACCGCCGGCGATCACCTGGACGGCCTGGACTGCGACGAGACCGGCCAGGCCAGCGTCGTGTCGGTACGCGGCACCGTGCACTGGCTGACGCATACCGACGGGCCGGCCCGCGCGCTGTCCGTCGACCCGTCCGCCCGCGCCCGCCTGGCCCGCGTGCTGGGCGAAACCGGCAACGGCAGCACAGGCAACGGCACCGGCGGCACCGGCAACGTCGTGTGGGTCACCGACGCCGACGGCGAGGACGCCCTGGAGATCGCCGGGATCGCCCCGGCAGGCCAGACCCGGCCGAGGCGCATCGCCTCCGGCGAGCTGGGCTACGTGAACGAGATGGCGCCTGCCCCGGACGGGAAGACCATCGCCATCGCCGCCCGCGACGGCCGGCTGCTCCTGGTCGACGTCGAATCCGGCGTCGTGACCGAGCTCGCGGCCGGGGACGACGGCGAGATCGACGACCTGGCCTGGTCCCCGGACTCGGCCTGGCTGGCGTGGGCACAGCCAGGGCCGCAGCCGCTCGCCCGGATCCGAATGGCGCGGGTGGCGGACCGTTTTACGGTCGACGTGACCGACGGGCGGTTCGCCGACAGCGACCCGGTTTTCACCATCGACGGGCTGTACCTGGCGTTCCTGTCGCGCCGCACCTTCGACCCGATCTACGACGCGCACTCGTTCGACCTGTCGTTCCCCTTCGGCAGCCGTCCCTACCTGGTGCCGCTCGCCGCGGCCACCCTGTCCCCGTTCGGGCCGCAGCCGGGCGGCCGGCCGGCGGGCGGCGGGGAAAACCACAAGGATTCGCCCGAACGGATATCCGTGACTGTGGATCCCCCCGGCATCTCTTCCCGCGTGGTCGCCCTCCCCGTCGACGAGGGCCGGTATTACGGCCTTGCCGCGGTAAAAGGCGGCGTGGTCTGGCTGCGATCGCGGCTGTCGGGGGTGCTCGGCGAGGGTGCGGCGGACCTCGACGAGGACCGGCCGCGTCCGTCCCTGGAGCGGTTCGACCTGCGCAAGCGCGAGGTCACCACGCTGAACGGGGAAGTCAACTGGTTCAGCGTCAGCGGTGACGGGTCCCGGCTGGTCGTTAAGGACAACGGCGAGCTGCGGGTGGTGCCCGCCGACCGGAAGGCGGAGAACGGGTCGTCGGACGACGTCGTCACGGTCGACCTGGAGCGGGCACGGTTCACCGCCGATCCCGCGGAACTGTGGGCGCACGCGTTCGACGAGGCGGGCCGGTGGATCCGCCGCGACTTCTGGACGCCGGACCTGTCGGACGTGGACTGGTCCGCGGTCCTCGACGCGTACCGGCCGCTGCTGGCGCGGATCGGGACGTCGGCGGAGTTCGCGGACCTGTTGTGGGAGGTCGTCGGCGAGCTGGGCACGTCGCACTCCTACATCTACCCGTCGGGCCTGTTCGGCGGGAAGAGCCGCAGCCAGGGCGAGTCCGCCGCAGTGCTGGGCGCGGACGTGTCGCGGTCGCCGGACGGACGGTGGCTGGTGGACCGCGTGCTGCCCGGCGAGTCCTCGGACCCGCGGGCCCGGTCGCCGCTGGCCGCGCCCGGGGTGGCGGTACGCGACGGCGACGAGATCATAGAGGTGGGCGGCCGGCCGGTCGACCCGGTGTACGGGCCGTGGCCGCTGCTGGCCGGGACCGCGGGCAAGCCGGTGGAGCTCACCGTCGTGCCCGCCGACCCCGGCCTGGTCCCCAGGCGCCTGCCCGCGCCGGCCGAGTCCGGTGCCGGCACTGACGCTGACACCGATGCGGAATCCAAGGCCGGATCGCAGGCCGGCGAACCTAAGCCCGAGTCTGAGTCCGGATCCGGTACCGCGGCGGAGTCCGCGGAGCCGCGGGAGCCCGAAGGGCCGCGGCCGCGTCGGGTCGTGGTCGTGCCGCTGAGCGACGACCGGCGGCTGCGGTACCAGGACATGGTGGCCGGGCGCCGCCAGTTCGTCCGGGACCGGTCCGGCGGCCGGATCGGTTACCTGCACGTTCCCGACATGATGGGGGAGGGCTGGGCGCACCTCCACCGCGACCTGCGCAGCGAGATGACCCGCGACGCGCTGATCGTCGACGTGCGCGGCAACCGCGGCGGGCACACCTCGCAGCTGATCGTCGAGAAACTGGCCCGCCGCGTGATCGGGTGGGACAACGCCCGCTGGACCCGCCCGGAAAGCTATCCCGGCGAGGCCCCGCGGGGCCCGGTCGTCGCGCTCGCCGACGAGTTCGCCGGGTCCGACGGCGACATCGTCACCGCCGCGATCCGGACCCTGGGCCTCGGCCCGGTGATCGGCGCCCGCACGTGGGGCGGCGTCATCGGCATCA
>DASXJE010000048.1 GCA_036497565.1 Mycobacteriales bacterium | reverse complement strand
GCGCGGGCGAGGTAGGCGGCGCAGGTCAGCCCGTTGTGGCCGCCACCGATGACGATGGTGTCGATCGGCCCGGACGACATGACACCCGACTCGTGCTGGACGACCATATGAGCTCCCTCTGCTGCGACACCTGCGTCGTATGCGGTGAGCCATTTCAGCTGTTCAGGGGATAGATGACATCGGCCGGCGGGACAGACTTCCACGGAATGGTTGTCCGATCGGCACAAGTCGACGATCCTGCTCGGGTGACGACGACGAGTCCGGTGCGGCGCGCCTTGGTGAGGCAGCTGGCCGCGCGGTCCACCCGCATCGTCGACTCCCTGACCGCACTGGTCGAGAAGCGGGTCGAGCGCCTCGGCAGCGACGAGGTCGAACATGAGTGGGTGCGTTCGTCGGCGCAGACCAATATCGAGCTGCTCCTGCAGGTCATGGCGCATCCGGACGATCTGGCACGGGTGGAACCGCCCCTCGGGGGAGTCGCGCTGGTCCGCAGGGTCGCTCAGCACGATGTGCCGTTCTACGAGATCGTGCGCGGCTACGAGCTCGCCGAGTGGTACTGGGTGCAGCAGTGCATGCGCGAGCTCGCAACGCTGACCACCGACATCGATGAGCTCGTGTCGGAGACGGCTGAGGTCAGCGGCCTCGTGCGTTCCTACATCGACCTCGTGTGCCGTGGTCTCTCAGCTGAGTACGAGGCCGAGCGGGAACGGTGGCGCCAGCAGGAGGAGTCGGCCCGCGTCGGCCTGGTCGCCGCGCTGCTCCGGGGCACTACGACCGATCTCGCCGAGGCGGAGGCCGGCCTCGGCTACCGGCTCGGGCAACGGCACCTCGCCGCGATCGTCTGGTTCGCCGAACGGGGGGATTCGGGCGAGGAGCTCCTCCGAATCAAGAACGTCGCGACCGAACTGGCCCGGCTGGCTCGATGCCGGAGTCGGCCGTTGGTGGTGGCGCGCGATCACACGACCCTGTGGGTGTGGTTACCCCTGGCCGGCCAGACCCGGGTGGACGTCGCGGCGATCCCCGAGCTGCTCCCCGCGGCCCCCTCCCCGGTTCGGGTCGCCCTCGGTGAACCCGCCAACGGTTTCGACGGATTCATCGCCTCCCATCGCCAAGCCAGCGCCGCTTACGAGGTCGGGTTGGCGGCGAGCGATGACGTGGGCGCGGTTTTCCCGTACCGCGAGGTGTCCAGCCTGGCGCTTCTTTGCGCCGACATCCCCCGCGCCCGCGCCTGGGTCGCCGAAACCCTCGGACAGCTCGCCTCAGAAGGCCGCCGCGAGGAGGAGCTGCGCCGGACGCTGCGGATCTACTCGACGGCGAACTGCAGCGCCACCGCCACGGCACGCCTGATGAACTGTCACAAGAACACGATCCAGTACCGCATCCGCTCCGCCGAGCGGCTGCTCGGCCGCCGCGTCGAGGACGGCAGCCTCGATCTCGGCCTCGCCCTTCTCGCCTGCCGCTGGCTCGGCGAGGCCGTCAGGACTCGCTGAGAGCGAAGGCGCAGCTGCTACCGGCGCGTGTGCCGCGGCACGCCACCGACGCTACTGTCGATAGAGCGCGCAGCTGCAGAGCGCGCGGCTGCGACTCCGCCGCCGCATCGAAACCCGGCCAGATTAGGTTGATCACGTGAAGGTACTTCTGCTGGAAAACATCCACCCGGTCGCGGCAGAGGCGTTCCGGCGGGCGGGCTTCGAGGTCGACGTGCGCTCGACCTCCCTGAGCGAGGACGAGCTCGTCGATGAGCTGCCCGGAGTGTCGTTGCTGGGGATCCGTTCCAACACCAAGGTCACCCCGCGGGCGCTCGAGGCGGGGAAGGATCTGCTGGCGGTGGGGTGCTTCTGCATCGGGACCAACCAGGTGGATCTGGTTGACGCGGCCGATCGCGGTGTTGCGGTCTTCAACGCGCCGTTCTCCAACACCCGCAGCGTCGTCGAGCTGGTGCTGGGTGAGATCGTCGCGTTGGCTCGCCGGCTGCCGGAGAAGACCCAGCGGATGCACGAGGGGATCTGGGACAAGTCGGCGAAGGGCAGCCACGAGGTCCGCGGCCGGACGCTCGGCATCGTCGGCTACGGCAACGTCGGCACCCAGCTGTCCAACGTCGCGGAGGCGGTCGGGCTGCGGGTGATCTTCTACGACACCGCGGACCGGCTGGCCCACGGCAACGCCAGGCAGGTCGGCTCGCTGGACGAGCTACTGGCCGAGGCGGATGTGGTGAGCCTCCACGTCGACGGGCGGCCGGGCAACGCGGGGCTCTTCGGCGCGGAGCAGTTCGCCACGATGAAGCCGGGCGCGGTGTTCATCAACGCCTCCCGCGGCCTGGTCGTCGACGACGCCGCGTTGCGGGACAACATCCTCTCCGGGCATCTGTCCGGCGCCGCGATCGACGTCTTCCCGATCGAGCCGAAGGCGCAGGGCGACCCCTTCGACTCCCCGCTGCGGGGCCTCGACAACGTCATCCTCACCCCCCACGTCGGCGGCTCGACACAAGAGGCGCAGGAGGAGATCGGGCACTTCGTAGCCAACAAGCTGCTCGGCTTCGTCACGACGGGTGGCACCGCACTCTCGGTCAACCTGCCGCAGGTGGTCCTTCCGCAACCCGCGGGCGCATTTCGGATGGGCTACCTGCACCGGAACGTGCCCGGCGTGCTGGCCGGCATCAGTCGGATGCTCGCCGACACCGGGGTCAACGTGGTCGGACAGTCCCTGTCCACCCGAGGTGAACAGGGATACGTCGTCACTGACACCGCCACCGTGTTGACCGACGCCACGCTGGCCGGCCTGCTCCAGTCGCCGAACACCGTCTGGCTGCGGTCCTGGCGACCCTGACCGGGCTATCGGGGTGAGGCCTTCGCAATCAGCACTTCTCCTTCGAGTCCGTCGGGGTCGCGGAAGAAGATGCTGCGGACCGCGCCGAAGTCGTTGACGGTGCCATCACTGGCCGCCTTATCGATCAGCCGCCGCCGGATCGTGGCGAACGCCTCGGGTGAGGCGGCCTGCAGGCCGACGTGATCAATGCGACCCCGCCCCCACATGGGGGTTTGACGCTCGGGTTCGGTGTTGCCCTCGATCACGAAGATGTTCAGCTCGGTGTGTGGGCCGATGCGGATGACGGTCATCGTCTCGTTCCCGTCCTGCCCGTGGGC
>DASXJE010000047.1 GCA_036497565.1 Mycobacteriales bacterium | reverse complement strand
CGTCACCGTCGCCGCCACCACCCTGGCCGGGATCGACGACCAACCCGGCGAACTCGCCGGCTACGGCCCCGTCACCGCCCAGGTCGCCCGCGGCCTCGCCGAGCGCGGCACCTGGCGACGCCTGCTCACCGACCCGGCCGGCCGGCTGCTGAACTACGGCACCACCACCTACCGGGCCCCCACCGACCTCACCCGCCACCTACACGCCCGCGACCGCGTCTGCGGCTTCCCAGGCTGCAACATTCCAGCCCACCGCTGCGACCTCGACCACACCACCCCCTACCCGAAAGGCCCCACCAACGCAGCCAACATGGGCGCCCTGTGCCGCCGCCACCACCGCGCCAAACACCACGCCGGCTGGACCCTCACCCGCACCCCCGACGGCACCCCCACCTGGACCAGCCCCGCCGGAAAGACCTACCGCGTCTTGCCCCCCCGGTACGACTGACCAGTCGGTGGCCGCGAGCGGCACGATCATGCTCGGAGGCTGACCTGTGTCGCGGGCGGTACGTCGACCCGCAAAGATGACCTTGTGCCCGTAGTGACCGATGACGATGTCCCGGCGTACTGGCGCTCGCTCGGGCTACCGGGGCTCATCGACATCCACGTGCACTTCCTTCCGCCGCAAGTGATGGCCAAGGTCTGGGCCTACTTCGACGACGCCGAGCGGCACTACGGCATCGCCTGGCCGGTCGCCTACCGCGGCGACGACGACGACCGGCTCGCGCGGTTGCGGGCGTTGGGCGTGCGCGCTTTCCCTGCTCTGGCTTACGCGCACAAGCCCGGGATGGCGGCCTGGCTCAATGACTGGACCCGCGACTTCGCCCGGCGTACCCCGGACTGCGTGCCGTCGCTGACGATGTTTCCGGAGCCGGGTGTGCTCGACTACGTCGGCCGGGCTCTCGACGACGGCGCCCGGGTCGCCAAGGTGCACCTTCAGGTCGGCGGCTTCGATCCACGCGACCCACAGCTCGACCCGGCGTGGGGTCTACTCGCCGAGGCCGGCATCCCGGTCGTCACGCACTGCGGGAGCGGTCCGCTACCCGGGCGGTTCACCGGGCGGGCGGCGATCGGCGAGGTGCTGCGACGGCACCCGACGCTGCGCCTGGTCATCGCCCATTTCGGCATCCCCGAGTACGCCGACTTCGTCGAACTCGCCGAGAGCTACCCCCGGGTGTTCCTCGATACGACGATGGCCTTCACCGACTTCATGCAGCAACGCGCCCCGGTGCCACCCGAGGTCGTGCTGCGGTTGCCGGCGCTGCAGGACCGCGTAGTACTCGGCAGCGACTTTCCCAACATCCCCTACCCCTACGCCGAGCAGATCGACGCGCTGGACCGGCTCGGGCTCGGTCCGGAATGGCTGCGTGCCGTCCTCTGGGAAAACGGGGCGCGTCTGCTCGGCATCGACGGCTGAGCTACCGCCGACGGATTAGCCATGACGCCGCACCGATCAGCAGCACACCGGCGCCGCTGATCACCGCGATCGCCGGCAGGCTCACGGCGAGCACCCCGCACCCGACCACACCGAGCACCGGCAGCCATCGTGGCGGCCGGTGCTCGGCGGCTGACAGCGTCATTGCCGACGCGTTCGCGATCCCGTAGTAGACCAGAACGCCGAAGGAAGAGAAGCCGATCGCCCCGCGTACGTCGACGGTTGCGACCAGCACAACGACCACTAGCCCGACCGCCAGCTCCGCCCGGTGCGGTACACCGAAGCGTGGATGGACCGCGTCGAGGCCGCGGGGCAAGTGCCCGTCGCGCGACATCGCGAACACCGTGCGCGACACACCGAGAACCAGGGCGAGCAGCGATCCCACCGAGGCGACGGCGCCCCCGACCTGGACGACCGGAGCGAGCCCCTGCAGGCTCCCCGCTTCCGTCGCGACCACCAGCGGAGCACTGGCTCCGGCCAACCTCTCGGCGCCGACCGCCAGCAACGCGGCGATCGCGACCACGGCGTACACCACCAGCGTGATGCCCAGCGCCACCGGGATGGCTCGCGGAATGGTGCGCTCCGGTTCGCGCACCTCCTCGCCGAGGGTCGCGATACGCGCGTAGCCGGCGAAGGCGAAGAAGAGCAACCCGGCGGACTGCAGGATGCCGTGCGCACCGCCCCCGGGGAATGGCGACAGATGGTCCGACGTGGCCGTTCCACCGCCGAGGCAGGCGACGACGACCACGGTCAGCGCCACCAGCGTGATCGCCACGATCACCCTGGTCAGCCAGGCGGACTTCTGCACACCCCGGTAGTTCACCGCTGTCACCGCGATGACCACCGCGACGGCGACGAGTCGCGAATGCGCCGGGGCCACGTAACCGCCGAAGGTCAACGCCATCGCGGCGCAGCTCGCCGTCTTCCCGACGATGAAGCCCCAGCCGGCCAGGTGTCCCCAGAAGTCTCCGAGCCGCCTCCGTCCGTAGACGTAGGTGCCGCCGGACTCCGGATACAGCGCCGCCAGTCGGGCAGAGGAGGTGGCGTTGCAGTAGGCCACGATCGCCGCCGCACCGAGACCGATCAGCAACCCGGACCCGGCGGCCGCCGCGGCCGGTCCATACGCCGCGAAGACGCCCGCACCGATCATCGCGCCGAGACCGATCACCACGGCGTCGAAGAGCCCTAGCCGGCGGGCCAGCCTCGTCGGAGTCGGCGGTCCTGCGGGAGTCATGCGCGCGCCCGAGGTCGCGCGCTCAGCGACGCCAGACCGGCGTCTTCGCGCCCGGGTCCGGCAGCGGGCGGGTCGATTCCCAGATCCGCCGCCACGACGCGGCCGGCGGTCCGGTGGGCAGCGCCAGCTTTCCGTCCGAGGCGGCGCGCATCGCGCCCCACCACCCGAGGTCCTCCTCAGCCCACAGCTGCGTCACCGCGGAAGACAGCCGTCCGCTGAACACCGGCGCCGCCTCGCCCGCGTTGGGCGTCAGCGGCCGTCCGATGTGGACGGCGATCCGCGGACGTCCCGGCCGCGGCCAGTTGCGGCCGCGGGGCATCGCCGCATACGCGCCCCGGATCGCCACCGGCACCGCCGGAATCCCGTGCTGGCAGCACAATTGGGCCGTACCGAGCCGGAACGACCGCATCCACCCGTCCTGCGAGCGGGTGCCTTCGGGAAAGAGCAGCACGCTCCAGCCGTCACCGATCAGTTGGGGTGCGAGGCTCTTCAGCCGCCGGCTGCCCATTCGCTCCACCGGAAAGGCGTTGAAGACGAGCCCCGACAGGCTGGCCCGCCACCGCGCGTCGAAGAAGTAGTCGGCCGCCGCGCCCACCGCCATCCGGCGGGTCAGCTGCGGCGGCAGCGCACCCAGGATCACCGGCGCGTCGAGATGGCTCGCGTGATTCGCGATCACGATGACCGGGCCGGTGATGCCGTCGAGACGGTCTGCGCCGTAGACCACGGGCTTGGTCTGCGACCACACCATCGGCCGCATCACCCCGCGCTGCAGGCCTTCGCGGGCGATCCGCGCAGGTCGACTGCGGGCCCACGACGTCGGGAACTCCTGCGGCCCGCGGGCCGGCGCCCACGGCTCGGCCGACCGCGGCGTGCGGGACCGGCCCCGCCAGTCGCGGCCACGTGACACCAGCCGCATCTCGTCGATCAGACCCATTGCGACCTCACCGTACGTCGGCCATCGTCAGCGGCGGACTGTGCAGGTAGGAGATCGACGGGCTGCGCCCGACCGTGTCACTGGCCATCTCCAGCGCGTCCGCGAGTGTCGACGCACTGCGGAACCCCAGCCGCGACGCGGACCGCCGGTCGGCCCCGACGCAGATGACGTCGCCGAGGTGCTCCAGGCCGTGCGCTCCCCAGTACCACATGTAGAAGGGGTGTACTCCGTGATAGGCGTAGCTGTTGCGGTAGAGGTGCCGGTACCACTCGTCGTTGGCGAACTGCTGCTCGTACTTCGCCTCGATCGTCGCCGGATCGGTGGTCTCGGCGAGCACCTCTTCGAAGAAGTCGATGTAGCTCGGGTGATGGACCGGGTGGAACTCCTGCTGCATCGGGTGGTAGAGGATCAGCGCACCACCCTCGCGCACCAACGGCCGCCCGCGGTACATGTTGAAGTAGTAACCGAGCCCCAGGCACATCACGAGGATCGGGTTCATGATCGAGTTGACGTTGTAGGGGCAGATGTAGGGCAGCCCGAAGACCAGTACGTCGGACTGTCCGTCCACCTCCGTCAACTGCTGGCGATGCACGTTGGCCAGCGTGTGCGGATGCACCTCCTGCGGTGTCCCCGCGTGCACGCCGGTCACGCCGTACGCCGCCTCCGTGCTGTGCCAGATCCGCCGCCGGATCTTGCTGGGCGCCAGGTCGTTGGCCCGCTTCACCGCGAGATAGGACGCCTGGTCGCGCAACGACCACTCCCACTCCCGCTTGTTCAGGAAGCCCAGCTGCGACGGGAAGGTGTCGTTGTTCAGCGTCGTCTCGACCGTGAAGATCTTGACGTGCTGCGCGAGCACCTCACCCATCCGGTCGTAGGAGTGGTGCATCGCGGAGTTCGGCGGGTCGTTGAACGACGTCGAGTGCTTCATCGTCGTGACGTTGTGGTGATGCTTCAGGCTCTTGTACGACGCCAGCCCCACCCCGACCGACTTGTTGCCGCCGTTCATCGCCACGAGGTTGACGTTGACGTAGACCAGCAGGTCGCTCTCGGCCGCGCGGCGGTTGATCTCCACGTCCTCGCCCTGCCGCGTCTGCCCGAGATCCAGCAGGTTGGCGCGGTCCTCCGCGTCGTGATTGCCCAGGTGGTCGGGGAAGAACGACGCGAAAACGCGGTCTCCAACGACGTGCTTGAGCTCGGCCGGGGTCATCCGCCGGTGCAGCGCGTTGGAGGCGACCAGTTCGACGTCGTCGACGCCGTGGGCGGCGGCCAACTCCAGCACCGCCTCGATGATCCGGGCCCGAACGTCGGGGGAGCGCATCGGCGGCAAGGGGACCGACAGGTCGTCGAAGACGACGGTCAGCTTCATGCCGGCGCGCAGCAGTTCGGGCAGCGGCTCGATGCCGTGCGGGTGGAGCAATGCGTCATTGATCGCGGCATCGACGTCGCGGATCGCCGGCAGCGAGTCCGGCGGATAGACGACCCGCGTGCCGAGCGGGAACTGCTCGAGGCGGATGCCCTCGCCGGCGTGCACGAGGAGCGGCGGGGTCCGTTCGTCGACCTCGAGGACGAATCCTGGTCTGCTCACTGGTCGTTCGTCTCCTGTCAGTCCCGTGCCGGGTCGAAGGCCACTTTGACGCTGCCCAGCCGGCCCGCGGCGAGAGCGTGACCGACCGCCTCCCGCCACTGGGACAGGGGGTAGACGGCGTCGACGTAACCGTCGAGCGGTGCATGTGCGATCAGGTCGAGGGCGTCGGCGAAGTCGCCCTGGCGGTCGCCCGCCCCGCCACCGCTGTCGGAGGCGTAGGAGCCGATGACGGACAGCTCGCGGTACCACACCGGCGTGAGGTCCACGCTTGACGACGGCATCCCGGACAGGACCACCGTGCCACCCGCCCGCACCAGCCGCAGTGCGGAGTCCAGACCCGAGCCGCCGGTGCACTCCATCGCCACGTCGACGCCGCCGAGCAGGAATTCGGCGCCCCGCTCCGGTGTCTGCAGCGATCCGCCGGTGGCCCGCCGCAGGACTCGCGCCGCCTTGCGGGGCTCGATCACGTCGGTGGCGCCGAGCTTGCGGGCTCGTTCGGCCTGATGACGGTGCTTGGCGATCACGTAGACCTGCCCGGGCGAGGCGAACTCGCGCAGCGCGAGCAGGGTCAGCAGCCCCACCGTGCCGGCGCCGACGATCACCACCGACGCACCGTCGGGCACCGCCGCCCGGCGCACGGTGTGTACGGCGCAGGCGAGCGGCTCGACGAGTACGGCCCGCTCGTTGGTCACCCCCTCCGGCACGCCGTGCAACTGCCGGGTGTGGGCGACGACCATGCCGCCCCAGCCGCCGCCGGTGTCACCGCAGAAACCGGTCTGCAGACCGGCGGACACGACGCCGCCGGTGACGTGGTCGCAGCGGTCCTCGTGCGCAGCCGCGCAGCCGGCACACATGTCGACGTCGCGGGTGGCGCAGGAGAGCACCGGGTCGAGCACCACCCGCTGCCCGGACGAGAGGCCGTCGACGTCGTCGAGCAGCCGGCCCACGATCTCGTGGCCCGGTACGAACGGCATCGACACCACGGGGGACAGGTACGGCGAGGAGCGGCCGGTGAGCAGCGCCAGGTCCGAGCCGCAGATCCCGGAGAGCAGCGGCCGGACCCGGGCCCATTGCGGTCCGGGCCGGCGCGGATCGGCGCGGTTGACCAGCCGCAGCGGCGCGAGGGAGCCCGACATCGAGTTGCCGATCGCGCCGCTGACCCGCGCGCTCGCGCCCCGCGCGGCGAGATACCGCATGGGGGAGCGGTGGTACTCGACGGCGGTGATCATCGCTGGACCTCGAGCATGGTCTCGATCGGGCCGCGGGTGTGCGCGCCCCAGTTCTCGATCCGCCAGTGCCGGCTCTTGGCGTGCCGGAACAGCCGCGGGTCGGGGTTGACCGCGACCGGGTGGCCCACGGCCTCGAGCAGCGGCCGGTCGGAGAAGCTGTCGCCGTAGGCGTAGCTCTTGGACAGGTCGGCGTCGTGGTCGGCGGCGTGGCGGCGTAGCCACGCGGCCCGCGCCTCGCCGACCAGCGGCGGCAGCTCCAGGAAGCCGGTGAAGCGGCCGTCTTTGACCTGCAGCCGGCTTGCCACCACGACATCGAACAACGAGTGCATCGGCTCGACCAGTTGCTCGAGCGTCCCGGTGATCAGCACGGTCTTGTGCCCGACCGCGCGGTGCTTGCGGACCTGTCGCAGCGCGTCGGGCGCGGCCCGGCGCAGCAGCAGGTCGGTCAGCTGTTCGTCGACCAGCCGCCGGAACTCGGCCTCCGACGCCCCGGCGTAGCGGCGCAGGAAGGTCCGCAGGAAGTCGCCGCGGTCGCGCCGTTCGGCGGCCAGGTAGCGGGGGAGCGCCCGCACGACCGAGGCCAGCTCGCCCGGCCAGGTCGAGGTCGGCCGCTCGGCCAGCCGCGCCCACAGGTAGGACTCGATCACGTTGGACGCGAGCAGGGTGCCCTCGAGATCGAAGACGGCGAGCACGCCCTGCTCTCCCGACGGCATCGGTTTCGCCGGGGTCGGCGTACGCCGGACGCTCACCGGCCGCCGCAGCGCCGCGGTCACGGCCGGGAAGTGCACGTCCCGCATGTAGTAGCGCCAGTCGATGGCCGCCGAGTCGAAGCCCTCCGTCGCCTGTCGCTCCGGCGGCTGCGCGCGGTGCAGCGCCAGCAACCGGTCGTCGGAGTAGATGACCTCGATCTCGGTGTAGGTGCCGTAGAGGTCGGCGTAACGGCGGAGAAACTCCAGCTGCCGCTTCTGCCGGTGGGTCTTGGTCATCCAGTCGCGGGTGCGCTCGGACGCCGGCAGGTGCAGCAGCGCCTTCTCCGCGGTGTCGACGGCGCGTTCGCCGGCCCGCATCAGCCGGTCGACCTGACGCGAGCCGGGGAAGGTCCACTGCGGCACCCGCACCGTGCCCCGGCCGGCCTCGGGCAGCGGGTGCTCGGTGAAGTAGGCCAGCACATGGTCATACATCTGCCCGAAGGTCATCGGGTTCCGCGACCCGGATCCCACGTGGTAGTACGCCGGATCGCCTGGCTGGGGCGGGTTTTCGGCGACCGCGATGAGGGCGTTGGTGACGATGTCGACCGGGACGATGTCGAGGATCCCGTCGTGCGCGCCGGGGAACTCCGGCAGGATGCCGCGGCCGTAGGCGAGGATCAGCGGCTCGGCCATCTTGAAGCCGTCGATCCACCCCGGGAACGGGTGCTCGAGCGCGCTCTCCACGATCGCCGGCCGGACGATCGACAGCGGTACGCCGGTGTTCAGCTCCTCGGCCGCCCGCTCGCCGAGCGCCTTGGTGAAGGTGTAGACGTCGGGCCAGCCGACGCTCTTGGCCCGCATCCGGCCGTAGTCAACCAGCCGCTCGTCGACCCAGCTGCGGCGCAGCGCCTCGGCAGCAGCGGCGGTCGTCTGCGGCCCGGCCTTGCCGTGCTCGCGGCCGGCGTCGTCCAACGCCTTGCGCAGGACCTCGGGCCGCCGCGAGGACCGTTCGACCTCGGCGCGAGCACCGAGCGCCGCGTCGAGTTCGACACGCCAGTCGACGGTGTGGTCGAGGCTGGCCTCGGGGACCACGCCCTTGCGGGCGCCGGCGACGTAGGCGGTCGACACGTGAACCACGTGCGGGTGGCTCGGGCATCTGGCCACGGCGTCGTACAGCGCGGTGACTCCGCCGACGTTGGTGCGGAACGCCTCGTCGACCGGCGGGTCGAAGCTCACCGTGGACGCGCAGTGGATGACCGTGTCGATGTCGGCGGGCAGTTCCGGGATGCCGGCGGTGACGTCGCCCTCGATCGCGTGCACCCGGCGGTCGAACACCGCCCGGGCCCCGTCCTCGCCGACCTGCTCCCGCCACGTGCGGAAGACCGGCTTGCGCATCAGCGACCGGCAGCGGTCGGCCGCAGCGGTCGTGCCCCGGCGGCGGATGAGCACCGAGATCTCGGTGTCGGGGTGGTCGGCGAGCAGCCGTTCGAGCACCGCCTGCCCGAGGAAACCGGTCGCCCCCGTCAGCAGGACGTGACGCAGCACGGTCACGTCGTCCGCCACGTCGCGCCTCCCGATTGCCTGTCGTCCGACGCTACATCCAAGCAGCTATGCCTGAGCACGTCGCGGACGGTGTACGGGGATCCGCACATAGTGCACATTGCCGCCGCAGTGGGGCTACTCATCGGCCGCCGGCCACGTCGAGCACCGTGCCGGTGACGTACGACGCCTGGTCGGAGGCCAGCCACAGGATCGCCTCGGCGACCTCCTCGGGCTGACCACCCCGACCCAGCGGGACCGTGGATTGCAGCTGCTCCACGCGGCCGGGCTCTCCACCGGAGGCGTGGATGTCGGTGAAGATCAGGCCGGGCCGTACGGCCGTGACCCGGATCCCTTCGTCGGCCACCTCGGCGGCGAGGCCGATCGTCAGCGTGTCGACGGCCGCCTTGGCCGCGGCGTAGTCGACGTACTGCCTGGCGCCGCCCAGCACGGCCGCCCGCGACGAGACGTTGACGATGGAGCCGCCGGACCCGCCGAGCCGGGTGGACATGCGGCGTACCGCCTCCCGGGCGCACAGGAAGGCGCCGAGCACGTTGACCGCGAACATCTGCTCGATCCGCGCCGCGTCGAGATCCGCGACCCGCGTCTTCGGGCCGACGATGCCGGCGTTGTTGACCAGGACCGCGGGCGCCCCCAGTGCGTCTTCGGCGGTGGCGAAGAGCCGCAGCACGTCCTGCTCGGCGGCGACGTCGGCCTGCACGGCCAGCGCCCGTACCCCCTGGGCCGCACAGTCCTTGACGACCGCTTCTGCGGCATCTGGCCGGTTCGCGTAGCTAAGGCAGACGTCGTACCCGCGGGCGGCCGCCAGCCGGGCCGTCGCCGCGCCGATTCCGCGGCTACCGCCGGTGACGAGGAGAGCAGTCATGCCGCCGATCCTCCCGTATGGGGGATCGAGCCCGGATTGTGGGATGATCCTGCATCCGTACCCCGTTACTCTGGGGTAGCACACCGACGAGGGGGTGAATGGTCTCGACTCCGGACGTCGAGACAAGGGAAGCGGGCCGAGGAAGGCGACAATGATCTCGTTAACCACGTGTCGCAAAAAAATCAAGCGCCGACAACAGTCGCGCTGACTTCGCTCTCGCTGCCTAAGCGAGAAGCGGGTCTGTCAGACCGGGTTTGCCTTCGGCTCGGACCCTGGCATCAGTAAGAGGGCTTACCGGCGACATCGGCCGCGGAGGTCGCCGGGACACCAAACAGCGGCTGGGCCCGTCACACCGGCTTGTTCGCGAGATCGGTGGGGCCGAGTAGAGGCATAGCGGACTGCGCCCGGAGAAGCCTTGTCGAGTCGCCGGAGGACGCGGGTTCGATTCCCGCCACCTCCACCGAGACGACTGCACGGAGCACGGCCGGTCGAGCTGCGGCTCGGCCCCGTGCTCCGTGGCAGGATGGCGCCGGTGACGACCCTCACGTTCGCCCCTGAGCCTCCGGACGGCGACCTGGCGGCCGATCTGCTCGGGCGGTACTTCCGGGAGCTGGACTCCCGCTTCCCCGACGGCTTCGACGCCGCGCGCACCGTCGCCGCACCGAGCGCCGAACTCGTCCCGCCGTACGGCACGTTTCTCATCGCCCGCCTCGACGGGCGCCCGGTCGGCTGCGGTGCTGTCCGCCTCCTCGACGACGTCACCGCGGAGATCAAACGCATGTGGATCGACCCGGCCGCCCGCGGGCATGGCGTCGGCCGGGGGATGCTTGCCGCCCTCGAAGGCGCGGCACGCAGCCTCGGCGCGAAGACGGCGCGACTCGACACCAGCGCCCATCTCGCCGAGGCCATCGGGCTCTACCGGTCCGCCGGCTTCGTCGAGATCCCGGCCTACAACGACAACGAGTACGCCGCCCACTGGCTGGAGAAACCGCTCGGCTGACGACACGCAGACAATAGGGCGCCGCCACGCATGTGGATCAGCGTGGCGGCGCCCTTTTGGAAACGGTCCGTACGGCTACTTCGCGCCGAGGTACGCGGCGTTCGGTGTGCCGATGCCCGTCACGTCGTCCCAACCCTTGGTGACCATCAGACTCGAGTCCTGATCGAACGTGCGGACCGAGTAGAGGATCCCATCACTGGCGTCGAGGCCGTTGACGAAGTCCGGGCGGACGTTGCCGCCACCCGTCTGCTTCGGCAGGACGTCGGTGAACTGCTTGCTCCCGGCGAGCTTGTAGAGCGCCGGGTTGGCAAAACCGAGCCGG